>NZ_JBHIPB010000003.1:176147-195606 GCF_042195825.1 Bartonella sp. AP40SXNS | reverse complement strand
CAATCCCCCATTCTAATTTTGACGCATTGCACAATCCAACCTTTATGCCTCCATTGGCACCTCTTCTCCCCAAGCGCTCCACAACCCTCACAGCCCTTGACCAACCACACCCCCTATTACAGTTCCACATTTTTACGATTTTACAAATTCATAGAAAATAATAACTTCCGATAAACAGCCTCATTAAAGCCTATCATCAGCCTATTCATTGCCATCAACCCTTTTCCCCCAACGCCCTCCATTCCCCCAATCCCCCATTCTAATTTTGACGCATTGCACAATCCAACCTTTATGCCTCCATTGGCACCTCTTCTCCCCAAGCGCCCCACAACCCTCACAGCCCTTGATCAACCACACACACGCTATTACAGTTCCACGTTTTTACGATTTTACAAATTCACAGAAAACAAGCAAACTGCCGATAAACAGCCCCGTTAAAGCCTATCATCAGCCTATTCATTGCCATCAACCCTTTTCCCCCAACACCCTCCATTCCCCCAACACCCTCCATTCCCCCCATTCTAATTTTGACGCATTGCACAATCCAACCCTTATGCCTCCATTGGCACCTCTTCTCCCCAAGCGCCCCATAACCCTCACAGCCCTTGATCAACCACACACACGCTATTACAGTTCCACGTTTTTACGATTTTACAAATTCACAGAAAACAACAAGCTTCCGATAAACAGCCCCATTAAAGCCTATTACAAGCTTATTATAAGCCTATCACTTACCATCAACCCTTTCCCCCCCAGAGATCAGCGTAAAATGAGAAAAACAATTGATGCCCTCCTCTCACGTCATGAAGCAATGGCATGATCTAAAACTTATGCCTCCCCCATGACACGAGCACTACGTGCGCTTTTTCAGCGCTGCGTTTAATTGTTTGGTAACCTTGTAATACGAGATCAAACGCTTGATAAAAGAAATATACAGTGCCACAATGGGTATTGTTAAGAAAAAATCAAAAACACCCCCCAGCAGAATGATCAAAATCACCGTCCAAGCTGCCGCCATTTCGTAATGCATTTTATCCCCTTCCTTTTATAAATTGATTGATTGGGTTGCTTCAGTCACTTCTTCCAACTGCTGAATCTTCTTTTTCAATCGATGAGTTAAAATTTCACGAAGGATCACAACAACAGGGATCGTTGCAAAAATACATACCGATAAAAAAAACCAGAAGAGCAAGAGAATGACAAAATATTCAAATCTGCTCTCATCTATCTCATCTATCCCTTTAAAGAAAATCACATAGACATAAGCTTTGAAAAACATAATGATGAAAGAGAGGCATGCGTGGAGGATATAATCTTTGCGTGAAAAAGCGAGCCATTTTTTTAACGAATAGAAACTTATCTGTGTTTCTAGTGCTAAGTTTTTCGGCACTCTCTCTTTTTCTTTTCCGCTTTTTTCAAAGAAACAAAAACGCTGTGGATGTTCTTTCATCAAACGTCTTTGTTTTTTCACTCTGTAATAGAGCCTCAAACGCTTTATTAAAGAATAATAAGGCGCCACAATAATCATATTCACAAAAATGGCAAAAACTGTAACTGCATTTAGAAAAAAACATCCAATCGGCAGAAAAAAAATAAAAACTGCGGCCTCACTCCTCATGTGTATAACCTCATTGATTAATCTCTTGCTGCTTTATTTTTTCTTTTAGTTTTTTCTTTATTTTTTCCAATTTGCGCTCTTTAAAACGACAAATGCCCCACAAAATAGGAAGGGGTGTGAGAAGACAAAACCATATCACCACTGGTAAGAGAAATATAAGAGAACCAATTCCTTCCCACCTTGTCCATTGCAACGACTGTACCAGAGATTTTGCACCCGCAGGAACTTCTAAAGCCATCATGATAAGGCATGTACAAAACATGATGAAAAAGCGGCACCCTATTATTTTACACCGTCCCACCCCTTTACGCCTTTCCACTGAAGACACCATAAATTTTCTAAATGAAAAGAAAGACTCTTCAAATGTTGCTTTTTTCTCCTGCATTGTTCCCCTCTGCTTTTACGCTTCGCGCTTTTTACGCTCTATTTTTAGGTTTAAGCTCTTTTTAATTTATCTAAACTCTTTATTTTTCTCAATAAATTTTTTCATCAATCCTAATTTCTACATCCATATATTCTAACTCCCCATCCTTTATGTAAAGAATATGAGGACGATAGTTTTTTCCATCAACCTCACAAATCGCGTCCTTTTCATAAACAAAATATCCCTGTTGCCTTAATTCTTGTCTTTTTTCCTCGATCAAATTTTCATAAGAATCTCTTCTTCTATTGCACAAATTGGGATCTGTAGCTCTAAAACATTCATAGCTTTCCACCTCCATGGAAAAATCCTTTGCCGCCTGTTGAAGCAAATCGTAACTGGGTTGCTTTGTCTTTTCTACCGCCTGAGCAATCACCATTGCGCGTTCCAGATGCTCCTCTTCGATGCTTGTTTCAAAGCCCAGCTTCTCACCTTCCATAAAGCTTTTGTGATAAGAGTGTAAGGTTTCAACATCGCCCATCAAAGCCAGAGCCGCAAGATAACGCAGGGAATAAGAAGCCAACCGAGGGACCACCGTTTTGTTTTCCCAAGGCAGGATTCTATATTGAGAGTGAAGCATCTTGCCAAGATCAACCTCAGTCATTGCCTCATCTAAAGCTTTCTCGAGTGCACGACGTAAACATCCAACGCTTACCTTTTCTTCAAAAATTTCCAACCCCTTCACATCAAAACTCAATTCAAGAGCAATCAAGCCTCCAGAATTATAAGGGTCTATCGTTTGGCAAGCCGCCGCATGGATACCAGAAACCACCGCAATTGCACAATCAAATCGCGGATACCCCTTCTCAGCATTATAAAGAAACTGCACTTCACGATCTGGTAAATAATAGGTGGCCAAATGATCTCCTTTTCCTTCAATTTCCACCTTCCACCCCAAACTCTTTAAAAGCGCCGTTGCACTTTCCATCGTTAAGATTTCCTCATCAGAAAGAGAAAACTCTTTTTCCTCAGATAACGGCTTAATCATCGGCATTTCCCCACTAGACGGCTCAAAAACGACAGGTTGTTCAAGCACGCGGCTTAATTCTTTTGTCACTTGGCAATACAGTCTCACCCGCTTGAAAGTAGAGTAATACAATGCCCAAATAAACATCATGACCACGGCAGAAAGCAGCGTGAAAAGCGTCAAGCCCACCCCCCACGAGAGTACAACAATAATATCCATCATTTTAATATCTATCATTTTCTCCGCCCCTTCATGCGCTGTTTTGTTGAGAAGCGGTTTTTCTCCGCTGCCAGAGTGCTTGCTCCAACATATCGATCTTTTCTTTCAACATAACCGTGAAAATGATACGAACCACAAAAGCAACAGGGATGAACAAAAAAATAAACCATGATATAAGCCACATGATTAACAAGAGAGCTGCCACGACATACCCTTCCCACTCCGCCAACTTCCACCCAAGCAACATGGGTACGAAGAGAAGAGCCGTTCTTAAAGCTGCCACAATGAAAGCAATACAAAAGATGACTTTATAATTTTTGCTTGTCAGAAACGCTTCTTCCAGCGAAAAAGACCGTGGTTCTTTATCCAATGGTGCATTTTTTCCATTGCCCCTCATTTTTTACCCCTCATTTGTCCCAATTTTCAAGCCATTTTCATGAACCGAAGCTTTCGTCCTCACAATGAATGAGAGCTCATCAATATCAAACGTTTGTATCCCTCATCTTTTATAAAGACAATATCAGGGATGCCTTTTTTCCATCACCTTCAAACATCGCACGAATAGAAACTCTCCTACAATACATGAGAATATATAAAGACCAGTATTCATTTTCTGTCCGCCCTTCACACGCTGTTTTGTTGGTAAGCCGTTTTTCTTCGCTGCCAGATTTCTTGATCCAACTTATCGATCTTTTTTTTCAACAAACGCGTAAAGATGATACCGACCACAAAGGCAACAGGAATGAGTACAAAAAGAAGCGCTGATATAAAAACCAATATTAATGTTAAAATGAACAGGATATAATTCCACCACCCTGTCAAATCCCACTTAAAAAACATAAAGAATGCCATTATAAAAGCTGACACAATGAAAGCAATGCAAAAGATGACTTTATAATTTTTGCTTGTCAAAAACGCTTCTTCCAGCGAAAAAGACCGTAACTCTTCATCCAATGATGCATTTTTTCCATTGCCCCTCATTTTTTATCCCTCATTTGTTTCAAATTTTTAAGCCATTTTCATGAACCGAAGCTTTCGTCCTCACAATGAATGAGGGTTCATCAATATCAAGCGCTTGTATCCCTCATTTTTTATAAAGACAATATCAGCGGTGCATTTTTTTCCATCACCTTCAAACATCATGTTTTCATCACTCACAGTGTACCCCCTATTATCTTAAGGCTTCTCTTTTCTCCTCGATCAAATTTTCATAAAAATATCTTCTTCTATTGCACAAATTTGGGTCTCTGACTCTAAAATTCTAAGTGCTCTTTTTATTTTCAGGAAGATAAGCTGCTTTCCAAAGAAGAAGCAAACGAGTGCAAGAAAATCGTAACGAAGTTGCTTTGTCTTTATGACGATTTAAATCATCTAGCAAAACCGGCCCAAATAGATTTTTTCGATATTTTTTTCAAAGCCCAAACTTTCATCTTCCATAAAGCTTTTATGAGAAAGCTGCCAAATGTTAATATCAGCCCTCAATACCAAAGCCCCAAGGGTGTGCAAGTAAAGAAGAAGCCACTTGAGAGATAGCACAATTTCCTTTTCCCAAGGAAGGGTGTTCTATTGAAAGCCAAGCACGCAGACAAGATCAACCTCAGTCCCAGATCAACCTCATTCATTGCCCTCATCAAAAACTTCCTCAAGTACACAGCATAAATGCCTTACGCTTACCTCTTCCTCAAAAAATTTCAATCCCTTTGCCTTAAAATCCACCCCTTTGCCTCAATGCCTCGTTGTCAATCTGGCCCCCCAAAAATGATAAAGCCCTAAAATGATAAGGATTAATCATTTGGCAAGCCGCCGCATGAATACCAGCGCCTCTCACAATTCCATAACCAAATTGCACAAAACCTTTTTCATCCAGAGAGAGAAACTGTCCTTCACGGTCTCGTAAATAAATAACGGTCTCGTAAATAAATAGATGTCCCTCTTTTCTTTCAATTTTCCCCCTCCACCCCAAGCTCTTTAAAAGCACTGTTACACTTTCTATGGAGCAAAACGTGTGCTTTTGGCTCACCTTCTCTATGCGTCTTGCCTCTCCACCTGCAAAAAATGGGCTTTTTTTCCCCAAACACCAGAATATCTTTTGCTTTAAGTATAGATTTTTCGCTCTCAATATCGCTTGGTAAGACACATTTTTATGCTTGATAAAAAGAAAATAAGTTACAAGATTTTCTCTCTTTAAGAGAACAGAAACAGCAAGTGAAACCCAAGAGCAGCCTCTCTTCACTTTCCCCTCAGCACTCAAGCAAGAATCCTACTCAAGCAAAAGCCTCAACTCAAGCAAGAGCCTCAATTTTTCTCAAAACACGACACAAATATAAAAAGGCATAAAACGAGAAGTGTCCCCCATGCTCCTTAATGAACAAGTCAAAAGCAAGGCTCAACAAAAGCCTCTCTTCACTTTTTCCCCTCGCTCATTTTCCCCTCGCTCATTTTCCCCTCGCTCATTTTCCCCTCGCTCATTTTCCCCTCGCTCACTTTTCCCTCACTCACTTTTCCTTCACTCACATCGTATAATATGACGGGAGCTCCTTTCTGCTCAACCTCTTCTTCTAATTGCCGTATCATTTTGTTCAACTGACGGGTCACGATAAAACGCATAATAAAAACAATCGGTAAGAATAAAAAAATACAGGCAAGCATCCATGCCAGTGGCTCGAATACGACAAGAGAAACAAAGTCCTGCCCTCTCCATATCTTAACGACAACAGTTATAACTATTGGAGCAGTCGCCATGACCGTAGAAAGATAGAATATTTTTTTATAGTCTTGCCAAACAAGAGAAAGCTGCTTTTTATCAAACATTCTGCTGCTTTTTATTTTGGGGAGATCTGTTTTAAGGCAATATCGCGTTCATTCAGCACGCATTTCAGTTCCTTTTTCACGCGACAATAAAGCCGCGCACGCTTGATAAACAGGTAATAAATGACAACGATTGGCGCCCACATTAAAACACTTAAGAGCGTAAAGAACAGGAAAGAAATGGCTATTAATGTTATAAGACTACTCGTCATTTTGTCCCCCTTCCACGTTCTGCATACGAATTGCCTGATCGCGTTGTTGTATTGCTTCTTTCAATTGTTGAAGTTTTTTGTTCAATTTTCTCGTTAATTTTATGCACATGATCCCAATGATCGGAAAAAAGAGAAGAAGCCCAAACCATAGAATGCTCAACAGCTGCATGATAAAGGCAACACTATCATTCTTCCACCATACAAAATTTGCGATAGAGAAAGAAGATTGCAAAACAGTAAAGAGAATAAGGATAAAAAGAATTATTTTACATTCTTTTGAAGAAAGAGGCAGAAATTCTTTGAAGTTAAGAAAGCGCATTGTCGCATCAAGGGTCTTATGGGCGAGATTGTGTCTTTTCATTTCTCCCAGATCATTACGCAATTGTTGTATGGCTTGCTTTTTTTGCGTTGTACTCTTTTTCAAGTCTTGAGCGAGTTTAAAAGATAATCTGATATGTTTGATCAACCGGTAAGGAAGCCGGATCATAACCATAAACATTACAATGGCAATGATAACGAACCCTAAAAAAGCCAAAAATTTTATAACAATAGTCACTTGTTTCCCCTATCGCATTGATGTGAAATCATCATTTTTATTCTCTTCTCAAACAAACATTTCTAATTCCTTCACTGTTTTTTTCACGCCATACTGAAGAAAACTATGGAGAATTAAAATGACAGGTAAAGAAACAACAATACACGCACAAAACCAAAACAGCAGCTGCATGCCAAAAACGCCAACCTTAAACAATAGAGGCATATAATTGTGTAAAAAAATCGCAGATTTTGGAAAAAAAGCAAAAAAAGCGAGCAAAACTGCGAAAACCACAATCACAATGCAGGCTATCGAAACGATGATAAAATAATCTTTTCTTGAAAGTTCCAAAGATTCTTTAAAAGAAAGGGAGCTGAGCTCTGTTGCACAAACTGTATTTTGTCCTATGCTGACTTTCTGATTATACCCCAAATTCTGCAATGCACCCTTTTTTAATTTCCGCCGCATCCCACACAACAATATTGTCCGTTTTATCAAAGAATAATAAAGTACCAAGATTGTCATCAGAGTAGAAAAAAGTATCATGATCTCCCCGAAAAACATGACAGTACTCCACCATACTGTGGTCAAAATTACAAAAGTACTTATAAAAGAAGCAGCCACTTGTTTCCCTATTGTGTTCTGTTGAGAAATTGGTTGTCTAGTTGTTGCTGCTCTGGCAATGTATCCCACAGCTTCATCATTTCCTTCACCTCCCGTTTAGAGATAGCGTTAAAGACAAAAAAGAGTGGAAAGAACACCACAAGAACACCAAAAATCATTTGCGGCAAAAGACATAAAAAAGCCCAAACACTATTCCATCCCGCGTCACGCAAAAACACGATTGCAGGATTATTTTCAAAAGGCTGTTTCAAGATCTCTTTAATCATTTTTCGAAGATCTCCTTGTTCCATTTGTCCCAGTGCTTGAAACTGTTCTTTGGATATAACGTGAAAAAACTCCAAAGGATTCATATAGACAGTCGCGGCAAAAAGCACCAACAAGAGGATAGCCAAACACAAAATGATGACGTAATCTTTTCTTGAGAGAGCCGTCCATTTTTTGAAAACCGCACACTGATTCAACACGGGCTGTGACGCAAAAGCCGTATTTCCCTTATGGGCAAATTGGTGTTGTGATTTATCTTCGATCATACGGATATTTTCTCACTTCTAACATGCCCACTCACTCTTTGAGAACATGCAACCAGCAAAACCGGTTTATCTAGCACTCTTCTCACCATGAAACACGCGCTATAAGACCCTTTAAGTCTATTTTTAAAATTTCTCATACGTGACAACATACAATCCCTAAGCCTCACAAGCACAAATGCCATTGTATCCTCTTATCTATTACCCACACTTCAAAAGACAATGTTTCACAAAACTCAACAAGCAAAAAATATTCAATCTAAGAAATATCTGATGTGTAAAGTTTACAAACAATACACTGATTTATAACAATTTATTGTTTTTCATATTAAATGAGAACCCTAAATACCGTAGGATTGTCTTATTCCAAACCTATTCCATATTAAATCAACCCAAACCATGTCTCTTGCGCGTTACAAGCAGAAAGAGCCGTATAGAGTAAAACATTAAGAAAGGATGATAAATGCCTCTAAGGAAGCGTCTCAAATGCCAAGAGCTGTCCGCAACAATGAGAGCTGGCAAAATGTGTGATGCTATAGACTTTCTTCTTTACAAGTGTAAAAACGGAAGTGTTCGATAGATTTTATATTATTCAAACTTTATATGGATTTCATTGGGGACTTTATCGTTGTGCCCTTCATGAGCACCCTTGCGAAATGGGCAAAAGAGAGCCCTAAGACATACCTCTTTAAAAAGCAACATAAAAACAAAGTCAAACACGCAACCGATTATCCAGTATGAAAAGCGTGCAACAAACAACCTTAATCCTCATTTGAAAGCTTCTTAATCAAAAAGGCTTCATTTTAAAAATCCTTCATTAAAGATGAAACATTTCACAGCCCCCACATTGATACAGCCCCTACATTCATCAAGGCATCTCCTATAAAAGCATCTTTTTATAAAGGCACTTTCTTCTTATAAAAACAGCTTCTTTCGATAATGCATTCCGTCCTTTAAACGACATCCCCTCGTCTTATGATGAGATCCATTAAAACGGAAAATTTATACTCTATAAAGGATACTTATAAAGGAAATACTAAACCAAATAGCGGGATCATTCACAGTTTATTTTAAGCCAATAAATGATATTTTATTTGAAAACATAGGGCATCTTATGCTATTATAATAGAATGTGGAGGTTTGCTTTTTGCCGCTCTCTGCCACTCAACAGAAGACAATATATCTCTTATAAAGGATAAAAGTATGCTTAACAGCGTGATGTATATCAAATATCTTGGGAAAGCGCCCAACAACAAAAAATAAGAGAACCCAAATAACAAGCTCCCAACTTAAGAAAACAATGACCTTTCAAAAGTGGAATTGAAAAATTTCCACAAAGCGCTCGTGAAAAAAGAGACAAATAATCCCATTAGAAAAAACTTCCTATTAGAAAGACGATGACATGCCCTTGAAATCCATTCTTATTTTTTCATTCACATTTGACAAAAATTTTCCTTCAATTTCTCAAGAGAATTCAATTTCTCAAGAACAGTTAAGAAATATTTAGAAAGCAAATAATCCGCTAGCAATAAAAAATAAGCATAATAGGGGCGGAAGATAAGACTGATAGGGATAAGATAAAAATAGTAAGAAACACCTTAAAGATGATTTTTTCGCCCCACACCGTTGCTTTTCTTTGCATTTAAAACGCCTTTAGTATCGTTTGTTTTTTGATCTGCAACGGCTGATATTTCCCACAGTATTTGCTCCCTCCCCCTTAAGTATTTGCTCCCCCAATATTTGCGCCAAGTGCTTTTTACATCACTGTCCCCCATCAACAGACAGTTTCTTTTTCATTCAAATGGTTAAGTTCATGAAAATACGTAAAAAACGCGGTAGATCAAAAATAACAGGAAAGCAAGAGCCCAAAGGCCGTATTTCACGTGCCCAAAGCTCCAGCGAATCTGCGCTTCAATCTGCGATTGAAATGCGTGCAAAACACTTTGGTTTAAGCTTCGAAGAAGCGAAAAATCCGCTTGTCGGAACCTATATTGGGCGTCTTTGTTTGCTTGGCTATAAAGAGGCTTCATCAGGCATCAGTAAAGAGCAATATGACACGGCGCAACAATACTTGCAAATTAGAAACGACTATTTATGTGCAAAAGGTTTACCAAACGGTTATTATGATGGTTTTACGCACAGCGCATCAGATGAGAAAGCAAAAAAGCAATGGGTCCAAAGAGCAACGGAACACTATGAAGCTATGCAAGAAGCGATTAAAGAAGCACAATATCTACATCGTCAACACAACTTTCATGCGGCATTACACTATCTTGTTGTAGAAGATCAACCGCTGCCTAATCTTGTTGGCTCGTTGCGTATTATTCTTGATGCCCTTTATAAACATTTTGACAGTTCTACCCAAAAGAGCCTTGGCTAAAACACCCATCATTTCCTCCCCCTCACAGGATAAAGATTCTCCCCCTCCTTTTATAACATGCCTCTTTATAACCAGCGCCTTTATAAAGCCCCCCTTTGGCAGGGTGCTCTTGAGAACCTCTGAGCTTGCCCTTTCATAGAATTTCATGAGATTGACAAGCTTAAAGCGCACAACAAACAAGCTTAAAAATATCCACCACGTTCTTTAAAAAATACTTCAACTGTCAAAGAGACTTAACCTTATACCTACCAGTGCCTCACTTAATCCATGCCTCAAAGGACAATATTTCACGGCATATTCACGGCATGGACAGGATAAATATTGCCCCCTCTTTAAAAAACAGCAACATTCTTCCCTCTACCCCCATTGTAACAAACCACCCTCATCATACACTTCACCCAATATCGCGACATCCTTAGCTCTTCAGACAATTCATTATCGTCATTTTACGTCTTTTCTTGTACAATTCTATATGGCTCTTCTGATCTTATGACGGACAAGAGCTATGGCTTTTATTTCAGCATAATCTGGATTTCTCATTCAAGATAAATAATGATAAAATATTCACTATAAATCAATAACTTATCATTAAAATAACCCGTTATTTTTTGACACAATTAAAAGCATCATCCCTTAAACGAAAGAAAAAGCCCCTACCAACAATCTCCTCCCTCATCAACAACTGCACCGATAACCCTCCCATCACACCACCACTAATACGACAGCCTGCACAGCCCTAATTACCCCCACAAATCGCCAACACCTAAAGCTTTGCCCCCGCAACACCTTCCAACCACCGCCTTCCCAATTTCATCAATAAAATACCACGGATTTCAAAACCACAATTCTCCCTTCACCTTTCTCCCTCCTTTCTCAAAGGAGAAAAAGCATTTACTCAATAAATCTTTATACAGAAACCTTTAGAGACCCCAACAGCCACTCGAAGAGCCATCACGCCTCTAAGCACCCACGAGCCCCCCACCTCGTCATCCCCTCGGAACACCCCCTGCGCAATACCTAAAGCTTTGCCCCCGCAACACCTTCCAACCACCGCCTTCCCAATTTCATCAATAAAATACCACGGATTTCAAAACCACAATTCTCCCTTCACCTTTCTCCCTCCTTTCTCAAAGGAGAAAATGTTTTTTGCCACATCAAAAACTTTTCCATTAAAACAAGATATTTTGCTGCATAGCTAATGAATGAGATTTTTTCTGTAGATTTTTTCCCGCGATAAAGGAGGAAAAATAATCGTTTTGCGGTTGACAGAATATGAAAAATCGTATTTAATGGTAGATGCGGTAAGGGGTTTTCTGCGTCCAGATTTCATCATAAAATTTTCGCATTATCATAGACTGTTATAAAACAGTGTGTTTCGCGACAATGTTTAAAACTTTACGGTTTGAAGGTATCTTTCGTCCTTTTCTGACTGTTTTCTTTTGCATTACACAATTTGCATCACCAACAGCCCCATAATTTTGAGATTTTCAAAACAAGCCGTATTCACTACGGGCTCCCAATAGAACGCCCTAATAATCCCCTTATAAAATACCAATATAATACATCACAGCAATGATGAGCACTACACGCATAAAAATATGAAAACGGCATTATTATGCTCTCATCGCCTCACCTTTCAAGATGCAAAGGCTTGTTTTTCAAAACATTGTTTAGCCAGAATTGAAGAAGATAATATCACTTATCGATCATCAACATAGAGGCTAAGATTATGAAGCCACAAGATTCTCCCCCACCACATTCCTCACAAACCCCAGAAGGTGCAAGTGCACCTGAAGGGGCGCATGCAAATGCATCATTAGACACTCTTACTGCACATTTAGAACGGCTTAACATTGAAAAAATAAAAAACACCCCTTTTAATCGTGCAGAATTAAAAGATATTATTGCCGGTTTAGAAAAGCATAATGCCGATGGCAGTTGGATCAAAAATTATTATGATATTTTAGATCTGTACATGATGCCAGCCTTGGTCGATCAAGCAAATCGTAAATATCCAGAGATGAATCTCAAACTTACAAGCCCCCCTGACGGCTTTGCCCTTGCACTCAAAGAAACGCTCGAAAAGGGCATAAAATCTTCTAGGCTGATCGTTAACGCACAAGATAGGGGAATTCATTTTGCGGTTGTCGATCATCAAACCATTGATAATAAAACATCTTTGATCTTTTTTGAACCGACCTTACTGCGTGACACGCTTCCCGCATTACTTGCATTAAGAACGCGACAATCCATTGAACATCACCAATTTCCGAATATTCATTTTGCCATGGTAGAAATGGATATTCAACGAAGCTCCTCTGAATGTGGGATGTTCAGCTTAAGCCTTGCCAAAAAGCTTTATCTCGAAGCTCAAAAATTAGAAAGACTACACAAAGATAATATTAAGGGTGTGTTATGTGAACCAGACACGCCTTTACCTGCTGAAAAATTAGATCCATATCTTCCAGCTCGTTTATACAAACACGTGCAAGGAAGAAGACGTCTTGGGGAATATCTAAAAGCCAATCCAGAAGCAGCACAGGAGAAAGTAAACAAAAAAGGCGAAACCCTAACCGAAAGATTTGAGAGAAGCTTGGTAGCAACAGAGACAAAAACTGTTTCTGTTTCACAACACAGAAAAAGAGCTACAGAATACAAATCTCTAATGATGTAATAAGCGTTTTGGCCATAGCCATATTCCACATCCACAAAGAATGAGGCTCTGCGTCTTTACGGTAAGGCATAAATTGTTGTTAGCAAATCTTCTTTTCCCTTTGAAGGAGGTAAAGATGCAAACAATAAGCAACGTGACCTCTTAAAAGATACCTTACCTTTGACTCTGAAAAGCGGGGGATTTTGTCTTTGGTAACAAAATTTTTTAAAATAAAGATGATTTCATCTCTTTGTTTTTTTTAGATAAAAATCTTTCCTGCAAAACATTGTTTAGCCAGAATTGAAGAAGATAATATCACCTATCGATTATCAATATGGAGGCTAATAGTATGAAGCCACAAGATTCTTCCCTCCCTCATTCCTCACAAACACCAGAAGGAGCAAGTGCAAATGCATCGTTAGACACTCTTACTGCACATTTAGAACAACCCAGTAGCGAAAAAGGCAAAAATATCCCATTCAATCGTGAAGAATTAAAAGATATTGTTGCCCGTTTAGAGGATGATATCTCAACTGGTCGTTGGTTCACAGCTGATTATGCAAGTACAGACCTTAAACTAATGCCAGCCTTGGTCGATCAGGCAAATCGTAAATATCCCGACATGCGTCTTCAATTGGCAGCGTCATCTCACGACTTTGCCCTTGCACTCAAAGAAGCCATCGAAAACGGCGTTCAATCTTCTAGATTTATTATTCACACAAAGGACAGGGGAATCCATTTTTCAGTGATTGATCATCAAACCATCGATGACAAAACCTCCGTGATATTTTTTGAACCTACAACACTCAACAATATGAAACCAGCAGTGCTGGCATTAAGAACACAATTGGCTCTTAAAGCGCATGAGTTGCCCAATTGTTCTTTTGCCATGGTAGAAATGGATATTCAGCGAAGCTCTTCTGAATGTGGAATGTTCAGCTTAGCCCTTGCTAAAAAGCTTCATACCGAATCTCAAAAATTAGAAAGACTGCATAAGGATAATGTTAAGGGTGTATTATGTGAACCAGATACACCTCTATCTCCTGAAAAGTTAGATACATATCTTCCAACCTCTTTTTACAAACACGTGCAAGGAAGAAGACGTCTTGGGGAATATCTAAAAGCCAATCCAGAAGCAGCACAGGAGAAAGTAAACAAAAAAGGCGAAACCCTAACCGAAAGATTTGAGAGAAGCTTGGTAGCAACAGAGACAAAAACTGTTTCTGTTTCACAACACAGAAAAAGAGCTACAGAATACAAATCTCTAATGATGTAATAAGCGTTTTGGCCATAGCCATATTCCACATCCACAAAGAATGAGGCTCTGCGTCTTTACGGTAAGGCATAAATTGTTGTTAGCAAATCTTCTTTTCCCTTTGAAGGAGGTAAAGATGCAAACAATAAGCAACGTGACCTCTTAAAAGATACCTTACCTTTGACTCTGAAAAGCGGGGGATTTTGTCTTT
This sequence comes from Bartonella sp. AP40SXNS, assembly GCF_042195825.1. Taxonomy (NCBI): domain Bacteria; kingdom Pseudomonadati; phylum Pseudomonadota; class Alphaproteobacteria; order Hyphomicrobiales; family Bartonellaceae; genus Bartonella; species Bartonella sp. AP40SXNS. The sequence goes on along the minus strand of NZ_JBHIPB010000003.1, from coordinate 181,176 downwards.
GGTAACAAAATTTTTTAAAATAAAGATGATTTCATCTCTTTGTTTTTTTTAGATAAAAATCTTTCCTGCAAACATTGTTTAGCCAAAATTGAAGAAATAATATCATTTATCGATCATCAATATAGAGGCTAAGATTATGAAGCCACAAGATTCTTCCCTCCCTCATTCCTCACAAACACCAGAAGGAGCAAGTGCAAATGAATCTTTAGAAGACCTTATTGCACGTTTAATGCAAAGTTCCATCCAAAAAGAAGAAGAACATGCTGCACCGAATTCTGACGAATTAAAAGATATTATTACAGGCTTAGAGAGAGATCTTGTAACCGGCCGTTGGATTAACTCTTATTATGAAAACACAGATATTAGATTGATGCCAGCTCTCGTAGAAAAAGCAAACAGCAAATATCCAGACATGAATCTCAAATTGGCTCTTACAGCAGAAGAGTTTTCGCACGCCCTAAAAGAAGTCGTTGAGAGCGGCGCAAATTCTGCGCGATTTATAGTCAATTCGGGAAGCAAAATCCACTTTGCCGTCCTTGATTATCAAAAAGTTGATGAGAAAATCTCTTTGATTATGCTTGAACCTACAACATTTCAGAATATCGCGGCTTGCAAACTAGGGATAAAAATAAATCAAACCCTTCAATGTCTTCAACTGCCTCCTTATTCTTTTACCACAGCAGAAATGGATATTCAGCGAAGCTCTTCTGAATGTGGAATGTTCAGCTTAAGCCTTGCCAAAAAGCTTCATCTTGAATCTGATAAATTAGCAAGATTGCACAAAGATAATGTTAAGGGTGTATTATGTGAACCCAATTCATCTGTATCTGCTGAAAAGTTAGATTCCTATCTTCCAACCACTTTTTATAAACATGCGCAAGGAAAAAGACGTCTAGAACACTATTTAAAAGTCCATCCGGAAGCTGAACATGAAACAGTCAACAAAAAAGGGGAAACTCTGAAAGAGAGGTTTGAAAAAAACTTAAGAACAACAGAAGGAAAAACTGTTTCTGTTTCCTCCCACCAAAAAAGGATTACTGAATACAAATCTTTAACGATGTAATTAAGGCTTTTTCCATATTCCTATTCATCAAAGAACGAAGAGAGGCTGCTTTACGGCTAAGATTTCTCTAAGCAAACCAGCTTTTGCGCTCTTAAAACAAAAATAGCCAACCACTTTCCTCTTAAAGAAAAACACCATTGTCCTATAAAAACCAGCCCCTCTTAAAATTGTATCAAAATTCCACAGCTCTTGTTAGCCCAAAGCTCTGTGTAACAATGAGGCTCTTTGGATAAGCAAAACGCTTGATACATAAAATATTTAATGCTTTCGTCTTCAGTAAAAGCATATGTCTTGTTTTTCTAAGAGTATCCACTTCGTATCTCAAACACCCCCACATCAATGCCATGCTCTCAAACCACCACGAACAGCCGCTCTCTGTCCCCACAATCACACACCATCCGTTCTCTCCATCTCTCACTCCTCACAACCACTGCCAACACAAATAATTGTACACCTCTCCCAATCCCTGCCGCGCCAACAGAGCCCTTCTAAGAGTTCCACTCACCATACCATACATGTCACCCCTCCAACCTCACCCGTATCATGCCACCACTAACACAATCGCCAACAAAACCGCCAGCACAATGGCAATGACCCCGTGTGCATCACACCAACACCGCCCGCACCAATAAGACGCGATCAACAAACCACACCCCATGGGAACGGATCTCAAAACCAACAACAACGCTCTCCATCCCCACAAACAAACCCTTTCCCCTTGCAAAAACTCTTTCTCACAAGAGAAAAAGAATTTATGGGACCAGAATGCACCTCTATACGGAATTTTTTATAGAACCCTCTCCCCCTCACAACCAGCTTAACCGGGGGGAGCCCATCGTCCTTTCTCCACCATGCTACCCCCGCACCAACAAAACCGCCAGCACAATGGCAATGACCCCGTGTGCATCACACCAACACCGCCCGCACCAATAAGACGCGATCAACAAACCACCCCATGGGAACGGGTCTCAAAACCAACAACAACGCTCTCCCAACGGAAAATATGACCACATCCAACCATGCCCCCTAGAATTACACAGGTAACATTTTGATTTAATTAATTTTTTCTTCTCTTCTGTTTTTGAAGCGTGAAAAAATTCATTTTTAATCTGTCAACCAGCCTCACGTTAACGTGAGGCTTTATTTTATGGAGAAGTAAATGAGAAAAATATCATCAGCAGGACTTGCACTCATTAAACAATGGGAAGGATTGCGTTTACAAGCCTATAAAGATTCCATCGGGGTGTGGACAATCGGCTATGGCCATACCACCACGGCTGGCCAACCGTTCGTTCACAAGGGCATGATCATTACTGAAAAACAAGCAGAAGAAATTCTTTCTCAAGATTTAAGACAATTTGAAAATACCGTTGAAAAACATGTGACAGTTTCTTTAACGGATGAACAATTCGCCGCGCTCGTATCGTTTTGCTATAATATAGGAACATCGGCTTTTTGTAATTCGACCCTTCTAAAAAAGCTCAATAATGGCGAATATGAGGCTGTCCCTGCTGAGTTACAAAAGTGGACTAAAGCAGGAGGAAAACGTCTTCACGGTTTAGTGCACCGTCGTGCAGCAGAATCGGGATTATGGGCAAAAGGGGCTTATGTTTCTTCCAACTATCAAACTGTAGAAACGCAAGCACCAACAGGATTTTTCAAAGCAGAAGCGCTTACACCGATTATTGGTTCTTTTTCTGGACTTGGAGGCTTATTGGCAGGCAATGGTCCCATCCAATGGGCATTAGCAACCATTATGGTTTTAGCCGCCTGCGTTGGCATTTTCTTTGTGGCAAAACGGTTTCGGGAGCAGCGCTTATGATGTGGTGGTTGAAAAAAAATCTGATGATAACAGGAGCGGCTCTGACCGCTTTTTTTATCGCTTTAGCAAAAGCTTTCACTCTTGGAAAGAAGGTTGAACAACAAAAGCAAATAGAAAAAACGCTAAAGTCATCAACAACACGGCTAGAGGTGGAAAATGAAATTAATCAAAAAAGTGATGCTGATGTACGCGCTTCTCTTACTCACTGGTTGCGCGATAAAAACAATCAATGAGCATTTTTCTTGCGTTGGTTGGATGCCCATTTATTTAGACAACAAAGATCTCAATATCATCAGTTCAAATCTCGCAAGAGATATTTTAAAGCATAACAAACAAGGGGAACACATGTGTGGGTGGAAACATGGCTAGAAAAAAAACGGAAAAACAAACAGAGCTTACAGAAAAGGAAAAAGAAGTCCTACAAGAAATCATCACAACGTATAAAAGTGTAAAAATGATGTCACGCTATACGAAATGGATTATATTCATCATTTTCTTATTAGCACTTGATTTTTCACGGATCGTAGATGTGCTGGGAAGTATTTTTACACAAAAATCGAATATTCAGCTCTAAAATAAATAAAAAACGTGAGACGTGTTAAATCTTTTAAAAAGATAAAAAGCCATTCGTTATTTTTTGAAAACATGGAGATTTTATTGATGATTTTTCATGTCTCACGAGAAATTTTTACACGCCTCACAAACGTCGTGCTCTTCACAAACACTTTCATGAAATGAATTTAGGAGCATGAAGAGAGATTTTTAACCAACGCGTAAGTCAATAACTTTGGTAACATAAGAAAAGGATCATACCAACGTACATTTTTTAAATAATCTATTGATATCCAAATGATTTTATACTCTTCATAAATAGCATAGCCAAGAATTTTGTATTACAAAATATTTCTTTTAAAGAAGCGCATAAACAAGCAATGTAATGGGAGCCTTACATAAAACCTCTTATCTTTACGTTTAATAAAAAAGCAAGCTGGCTCCTCCCTGCCCCCCAATTCCCTGCCCCCCAATTCCCTGCCTCTCAATTCCCACCCTCTCAATGCCCTTATGTTCTATGCATAAAGGTCAAGTTGAAGAGAATATATGGAAAATCCTTGGCTCGAAAATATGAAAAGAAGGCATGAGACTACAACAGAATTTCGCGTGCCTTTATCATCAGAAGCATTAAAAATTCTAACACAAGCACGCCTACTGTCTTGTCATGATTTTTTTCGGCTAACTGTCATGGTCCCCTTAGTTCAAAACTGGCTCCCCACTCAAGAATTTTCTGTCACAATATAGGCAACAAACAGAACTTGAGTATAACAATATGGGTTTGGCTCCAGTTTAGGTGATGAGCTTACCGAAAAAAAGATGAGAGCAAGGCGAAAAATTAGCTTTTATCTTTAAGCTTCTCAAATGGAGCAGTCTCCCCATTTCAGAGATCAACGAAACAGAGAGATGCTTATTCTCCTATGCAAAAGCTTGAAATACCAGCATCTTATTCATAAAAAACAAACCAGCCCCATCATGCTCTTTTCAACTCTGTCTTTCCAACGCTCAATAGGTACTAACTCTTAACTACTGACTTTTAATGATTGCGTTGGTTCATAAAAACCGTAGTGACCTCTCACCTTATGAAGCACAAACCCAGGATTTTTTAACGGTGCATGCATAAACCTGAAATGAAAAAACAGAACTGTATTATGAATAAATGATTATAAATCAAATAGTTATATTTTTATTAGCACAATATTTTCAAAGGAAACCACGATCCCCGCACAATAGAAACATTTCATAAAAACAAGAGAAAAAGCTATGGATTAAGAGTGAGATTCATTCACAATGACGGTAGATCAACCAGTGGAGAATAGAACAATCCTATAAGATAAAGGAACTGTCATAAAAGGAAAAACTGTATGAAACGTGAAAAAGCATAAAAAAACGGGCCCAGAAGACCCGTTTCTTTATTATTTCTATGGAAAAAAGCTTAGAAATCCATTCCGCCCATTCCACCCATTCCGCCAGCAGGCATCGGAGGCATTGGTGTATCTTTCTTTGGAACTTCAGCAGCCATTGCTTCTGTTGTGATCAGAAGGCTCGCAATTGAAGCCGCATTCTGAAGAGCAGAACGCAAAAACTTTCACGGG
>NZ_JBHIPB010000003.1:142927-176047 GCF_042195825.1 Bartonella sp. AP40SXNS | reverse complement strand
TGGAACTTCAGCAACCATTGCTTCTGTTGTGATCAGAAGGCTCGCAATTGAAGCCGCATTCTGAAGAGCAGAACGCAAAAACTTTCACGGGATCAACAATTCTTGAAAGCAATCAAATCAACGAATTCACCGGTTGAAAAACATGAAAAAGCATAAAAAAAAACGGGCACAGAAGGCCCGTTTCTTTATTACTTCTATGGAATAAGAGCTTAGAAATCCATTCCGCCCATTCCACCCATTCCACCAGCAGGCATCGGAGGCATTGGTGTATCTTTCTTTGGAACTTCAGCAACCATTGCTTCTGTTGTGATCAGAAGGCTCGCAATTGAAGCCGCATTCTGAAGAGCAGAACGCACAACTTTCACAGGATCAACAATTCCCAAAGCAATCAAATCACCGAATTCACCAGTTGCGGTATTGTAACCATAAGTGTCAGCATTATTTTCCAGCACTTTGCCCACAATAATAGCGGCTTCTTCACCAGCATTGCTTGCAATCTGGCGCGCTGGTGCTTGTAGAGCACGACGAACGATACTAATACCAGCTTCTTGGTCAGGATTACTTCCCTTAACGGTCAACGCATTTGCTGCACGCAACAATGCGGTACCACCTCCAGCAACAATACCTTCTTCAACAGCAGCACGTGTTGCATTCAAAGCATCATCAACACGGTCTTTCTTTTCTTTCACTTCAACTTCTGTTGCACCACCCACACGGATAACAGCAACACCACCAGCGAGTTTAGCAAGTCTTTCTTGCAATTTTTCACGGTCATAGTCAGAAGTTGTTTCTTCAATCTGAGCCTTGATTTGATTGACGCGAGCAGTAATTTCAGCCTTTTGTCCAGCACCATCAATAATGGTGGTGTTTTCTTTAGAAATATTCACTTTCTTTGCACGTCCAAGCATATCCAAAGTGACATTTTCAAGTTTAATGCCCACATCTTCAGAAATAACCTGTCCGGATGTCAAGATAGCGATATCCTCTAACATTGCTTTACGACGGTCACCAAATCCAGGAGCTTTTACAGCAGCAATTTTCAAACCACCACGCAATTTGTTGACAACGAGCGTTGCCAAAGCTTCACCTTCCACATCTTCAGCAATGATAAGAAGTGGTTTTCCAGACTGAACAACAGCTTCAAGCACAGGAAGAAGAGATTGCAAATTAGACAATTTCTTTTCGTGAATGAGAATGTAAGGATCATCAAGATCAGCGACCATTTTCTCAGCATTTGTGACAAAATAAGGGGAAAGATACCCACGGTCAAATTGCATTCCTTCAACGACTTCTAATTCCGTTTCAGCGGTTTTAGCTTCTTCCACGGTAATGACGCCTTCATTGCCCACTTTTTCCATAGCATCAGCGATCATTTTACCGATTTCAGCAGCGCCATTAGCGGAAATTGTTCCCACCTGTGCAATTTCTGCTGAAGTTTGGATTTTTTTTGCTTTTTTGAAGAGGTTTGCCACCACTTCTTCAACAGCAGCATCAATCCCACGTTTAAGATCCATTGGGTTCATGCCCGCAGCAACAGCTTTAACACCTTCTTGCACAATAGCTTGTCCTAAAACAGTTGCTGTTGTTGTTCCATCACCAGCGATATCATTGGTTTTAGAAGCAACTTCGCGCAACATTTGTGCACCCATATTTTCGAACTTATCTTCCAGTTCGATTTCCTTTGCAACGGATACACCATCTTTTGTGATACGAGGCGCACCGAATGATTTATCAATCACCACATTGCGACCTTTAGGGCCGAGTGTCACCTTAACAGCATTAGCAAGGATGTCGACACCGCGCAACAAACGCTCACGCGCTTCACGGCCAAATTTGACTTCTTTAGCAGCCATTTAATTTCTCCTTGGAGTTTTCTCAAAATAGTACACAATGAAAAATTAAGCGCTTCAATTAGCCCATAATTCCCATAATGTCAGATTCTTTCATGATGAGGAGGTCTTCCCCATTAATCTTGACTTCAGTTCCAGACCATTTTCCAAACAAAATGCGGTCTCCTGTTTTGACTTCTAACGGCACGCGCTTTCCGTTATCATCGAGAGCGCCATTGCCAACAGCAATCACTTCGCCTTCTTGGGGTTTTTCTTTTGCTGTATCAGGGATGATAATCCCACCAGCCGTTTTATTTTCAGATTCAACCCGACGGACAACGACACGGTCGTGAAGTGGGCGGAATTGTATATTAGCCATGTTTTAAATCCTTAAAACTGAACATAATTGCATTAATCTTAAAAGTTCTTGCTAGCACTCTCAAGCTACGAGTGCTAGCATGTATTAGATATAAAATCGGCATCTCTCAATGTCAAGAATAGCCATAAAAATAATTTCTCTAAATGAAGCTTCAAAGTCTTGCCTCTTATTGCACTTTCGCGTTATCTATCTTTTTTGAGAACCCGTGAACAAAAAAGGATCTTATCATGGTTGAAACACGTCAGGAAACGGATAGCTTTGGAACGATTTCGGTACGTCAAGATCGTTATTGGGGCGCACAAACTGAACGTTCTCTGCATAATTTTAATATTGGCAGTGAAAAGCAGCCTCTTGCCATCATCTATGCCTTAGTCCTTGTCAAAAAAGCAGCAGCGATTGTAAATATGGGCAAAGGAAAACTACCAGAAAATATTGGAAAAGCAATTATTGCCGCCGCTGATGAAGTGCTTGCTGGCGATTTTGATACGCATTTTCCACTGTCCGTCTGGCAAACAGGTTCTGGCACACAAAGCAATATGAATGTCAATGAAGTCATTGCTAATCGTGCTAGTAAGATTTTGGGAGGAAAACTTGGAAGCAAAAAACCAGTTCATCCCAATGACCATGTCAATATGAGCCAATCATCGAACGATTCCTTTCCCACGGCGCTTCACATTGCCACCACGTTGCAAACACGCCAACACTTACTGCCAATCCTTGAAGCTCTTATTGCGACATTAAAACAAAAAGAGCAAGAATTTGCAGATATCATTAAAATCGGCCGCACCCATACGCAAGATGCAACCCCTTTAACCTTAGGGCAAGAATTTTCAGGCTATCGTGCCGCATTAGAAGCCAATTTTCAGCGTATTAAAAATGCTCTAACCGATGTCCAAATGCTTGCTCAAGGTGGTACGGCTGTTGGCACAGGACTGAATGCACCCAAAGGTTTTGACGTTGCTTTTGCGCAAACAGTGAGCACTCTCACAGAAATAACGTTCCAAACTGCCCGCAATAAATTTGAAGCACTTGCCCATCATGGCGCCCTTGCGCATTTCCACGGGAGCTTGAATGCCTTAGCTGCTGATCTGTTTAAAATTGCCAATGACATTCGGTTTTTAGGCTCTGGTCCACGTTCCGGTTTAGGGGAACTCAGTCTTCCTGAAAATGAACCCGGATCTTCTATTATGCCCGGCAAAGTCAACCCCACGCAATGTGAAGCCTTAACCATGGTCGCATGCCAAGTTTTTGGTAATCACACCAGCGTAACCTTTGCCGCAAGCCAAGGACATTTTGAACTCAACGTTTATAAACCTGTTATCGGCTATAACGTTTTACAATCAATTACCCTTCTTGGTGATTGCATGCGTTCTTTTGATATGCATTGTATTCAAGGATTACGGGCCAATCGTGTTCATATTCACTCGCTCATGGAGCGCTCACTCATGTTAGTCACAGCTCTTGCACCAGAAATTGGCTATGAAAAAGCTGCTGAAATTGCCAAAGCAGCGCATAAAAATGATACAACTTTGCGCACCGAAGCATTAAAAGCAGGGGTTTTTGTAGAGGATTATGACCGATTAGTTGATCCTAAAAAGATGATTGCTCCCCAATAAACAACCCACTAAAAAAGATGCAAACATCTTAAACAAATCTTTCTGTCAAAAGATCGGGGTGTAAACACCCCGATGATGACCGATAACAATTACCCACAGCGTTCATTTTAGGCTCTGAGCCGCATTTATGCTATGGGTGTTTTTGTTGCTTATATTGTACTTAAAAGGCACAACGATTTTGGAAAGGAATGGATAGTCATAGCTCAACACCCAATAGCTATACTGGCAGAAAGTGATTTAAATGGATATGACCTTAAGGTGTTTTTCATTCTAGCTTCGCGTCTTGATTTTGAAAATCTATTAGCTATCAACCAAACAAAATTAGCTCAAAAAAATCGGTATTAATAGACATAATTTCAATCGAAGTATAAAAAGATTAATGAATTCATCGTAGTTACGCTTTACAATGTTATCATTATTGATAACATTGGGTAAATAACTCTTATCTCAATGAGATAATGTGTTTATTTATAATAATAATCTAGCGTTATCCATATTGAACGAGAATCCTAAATACCGTAAGATTTTCTCATTTTAAATCTGTCCCATGTTGCATCAATCAAAATCACTGACTTGCACATCACAAACGCAATGAATGTATGAATAGAAATTGTATCCGATAAGGACTACAAACGCCTCTAATGAACAACCTCAAGTGCCAAGGACTGTCACAACGGACAAAGGGGCCTCCTGTCACAACATTGTGGAGAGGGCTGTCACAACACCCTACGAACTGCCAAATATAGTAATGGTACCGACTTTCTCCTTTATGAAGCGTAAAAGAGGTGCTCAATAGATTTATTATTATACCATTCACAATCGCTGTCATGAAATGGGTTTAGGAACATTGAGAAATGTCTCCTTTATGAAGCGTGAAGATGGGAGTGCTCAATAGATTTATCATTATATCATTCACAATCGCCGTCGTGAAATGGGTTTAGGAACATTGAGAAATGTCTCCTTTATGAAGCGTGAAGATGGGAGTGCTCAATAGAGGAACAGCTGTTGGAACAAAATTCGATGCACTGAAAGGTTTTGATCTTTGCTGAAACAATCCACTCTTTGACGAGATATCCTTGACAGCTCGCAAGAAATTGGAGGCATTTGCCCATTATGGCGCCCTCACCCATTTCCACAAAAACCTGAATGCACGCGCTAATCTCTTTAAAATAGCCAACGACATTCAGTTTTTAGGCTCTCATCCACGTTCCGGCTTTAAGCGAACGGAACGGAGAGTTTATCCGTTTTACATGGCGCATAAGAAACCTCATGAGACTTGAGATTCTCGCACTTTACTCCTTCTGATTCTTCGTATTCCATTCAATCAATCAAAACTATTCGCTTAGATTATTATAAGCAAAAGTGGCATATAGATAAAAAAGAAATAAAGTCGCCCATCCCCTCGAGTGCTCAAAAGGCTACCGCAATACAAAGCTATGCAATATCAAAAACGAGCAACGAATATGACGGTACCAATATGCATTTTTACGATAAATTGAATATTTAAGCACATTGGTGTCAATCATAATGGATAATACATTTAACAACAAAAAGTGTTTTAATATATATAAAGTAATATTTTTTTAACAAATAGAAAGCTTGTTTACTATACTATAATTTTTTCTAAAACACAGAGAACACTGAAAGAGTATATAAAAATACTGAAAAATCAATATAAACGCGGGATAATAGCATGAAAACAAGTTTCAAGAACGCTTAAATATGGATAATTATAGAGTTTTTGAATGTTTTAGTTTTCATAATGATATTAAATATAGATTTTTTTAACCAATTCGTATATAATGCGATTTGTATCTGAAATAAATTGGGGACGTTTTTATGAAAACAAAATGTTTAGTTGCACTATCTATTTTCACCTTCATTACCGCTTCAACAGCGCAAGCAGCAGATACAGTAATCTTTAAGCAATCAGAACCGAAGGTTTCATTGCAAGATGTTTCGTCATCACGTATTTCACCGGTTACTGTTTCTGCGCCTTTTTCTTGGTCTGGTTTTTATTTTGGAGGACAAATTGGATATTTTTCCAATAAAAATACTCTAAATTATGCACAAGAAGCTAGGGACGGAAAGTGGGCTTGGGTTGATAGAGATTTATCACCGAAACTATCAGGATTGAGAGCAGGTTTGTATGCAGGTTCTAATATTGATCTGGGAGATCTTGTTTTCAGTTTTGATACCGACATGGTCTGGTCTGGGAGGAAAAGCACCCAAACAGACAATGGAAAGAAAATTCTAGATGAATCAAACTCCATTAACATTGCCTTTAAAAAAGCTGGGATTCCTATCATAAAACCTGCAGCTCAGGGTGAAACGATATCCAACTATGGTGACATTGTTGTTAGCAGTGTAACATTGAAAGAAACGTGGTCTGGTGCCACGCGCGCGCGTATAGGTTTTGCTTCCCATCGTCTTATGCCTTATATTGCAGGGGGTATAGCCTATACACAGATGCAATATATCATGTCACTTTTATCAAAATCGCAAGAAGATTCGACAATTTTTGCTTCTGGCAATGTGTTAGATGAGACAAAAACAATGTTTGGTTACACTGTTGGTGGTGGTTTTGATCTTGCAATGACAGATAATATCATTATGCGGACAGAATATCGTTATTCAGATTTTTTTAAAAAGAAATTTGCAAACGATAACCTTAAAATCTCTTCTCAAACGCATGATGTTCGCTTTGGTATCGCTTATAAATTCTAAGTTTTTTAGAAAAGTTGAACGATTAAAAAACCCTGTTAAAAACGGGGTTTTTTAATGCCCCTTTACCCCTAAAAAGACGTAGATTCTAAAAGCCTGTACTAAACTGTAAACAAATAGTCACGAAACAATAAAGCCTCTCCCTCTCTTAAAGCAAGCTCCTATCCTCTCAGCCTTTCATGTAATGCCTTTGGAATATAAAAGCTTTACCATCATACCACTGGGCGCCATCGTAAAATAAATGAGAGCCGTTATTTAAGAGATATTTCTTTAAAATAAATATGGATATTGTGCATCAATTGCAGTTTTATAAGATGATGTTGACTTGGCCTCCCCGCTCTTAAAGGATAAAGATTCTAAAAAACCATTTTTAAACACCCATTTTTAAACACCATGTCCGTTTATAAAAACACAAAAACCCTTGGAGACTCTTGGAGGATATTGGGGGATATCGGGGGATATCGGGGGACTCTTGGGCGGGCTTCTTTGGGCTCCTCCGCATGGAATGCTCTTAAACCTACAGCAAGATAAACACATTTAAGAATATCCAACACACACCGAAAAAATACTGTAACGTTTCAAGGAAGTATGCCCTATATTACCACACTTCAAACGACAGTATTTTACCGCTATTGTATGCCAGAATGGAGAGAGGATATTGCGGTTCTCTGTTTATGTAATTTCTGTAACGGGAAGACAACTTCATTTAGGGAGCACATGAAGTTGTCAAGGTAAAAACCAATTTCCAATCTTACCATTTCCCTCTGCTTTACGACTTTCAAAAGCCTTTAAAGCACAATCTTTTAAGCCTCTGCTCCTGTCTTTTAAAGAGAGGAAATTACACATTGCCCCATGTTTTTGTTTCTCACATATCTTTTTTGGATCACACCCTTCATATCATACGGCAGCGCTTCAAACCAAACACACTCAAATTCAAGATACTTGGGTTGCCAATTCACATGCGTGTTTTAAAGAAACATCTCTCAAAACCCTCAAGCTCATTTTGCGACAGCACCCACAGGAATATAAAATCTATAGAGCACCATCTCTACACTTCATAAAAATGCAAGCTGGCACCATCCATCATATACTTTACCTCCAATGATGCCCTTGAAACGGCATAAGAGGCATTTTTATTCATTTTTTGTAAAATTTCACTCCACGCGAGCTCATCTAGCTTGCAACGTACAAGCGACATGATTTTGGTTGATTTACTACAAACAGACTTGAAATGAAAGAATCCTAGGGTATTAGAGGTTTTTCATTCAACATGCCAAACATTGAACACGGTCTATAAATCCCACGTTTTATACCCCCCATGTTTTATAAAACAACGTGATGCGCCGTAACAGGATAAAGGAAAATATTTATGAAGTGGTGCGGGTGGTCGGACTCGAACCGACACTCCTCTCGGAACCAGATTTTGAGTCTGGCGCGTCTACCAGTTCCACCACACCCGCACACTGCTATAAAAGACAGGACTATAAAAGACAGACTTGTCGATTATTCCTTTGCACTATATGAAGAAGAATAGATTCGTCAACAGAAGACTTCTCATTTTTTAAGAATTCATATCATTTTCTTATCTATTTTATGGAATATTTTCTTTATTGGATTTCTCTACCGGATTTATAGCAATCTCATTTGTAAAGTCTTTACCTCTTAAACTTATAAAAGCCTCATGATATTAAACAAATTAAAGCTTTGGACGATTTCTTTAGCAAATCGGCGTACAGCACCACACTGGCTTGGTTTCATTGCCTTTATTGAAAGTTCTATTTTTCCAATTCCCATAGATGTTTTATATATTCCGATGCTGCTTATCCATCAAAAGCGGGTTTATCGTTATGCTTTGATTGCGACGATCTGTTCTGTATTAGGAGGCATTGCCGGTTGGTTTATCGGACATTTTGCCTATGATACCCTTGCCAAACCCATTTTAGAAATTTATGGTAAGGTTGAAAGTTTTGAATCTCTGAAAAATAGTACAACCCTGCAATTTCTCATCATTTTACTGATAACATCAGGTTTTTTTCATCTTCCCCCCATCAAGATTGTCACAATTTTGGCCGGTGTTATGAGTGTGCGTCTTGAATTTTTCATTCTTATTTGTATTTTTTCCAGAGGCGCTCGTTTTTATCTTCTTGCGTGGCTGATTAAACATTTTGGGCAAAAAGCAATGAATTTTCTAGTACAGCATTTTAAATGGATTGTTCTCATTGGTTGTGTTAGCCTCCTTTTAATTTATGGGATTTTCATAGCTTTTTTAAACAAGAAGCTTTTATAAGGAACAGACTTAATGGCATGCGTTTTGTCTTCTCATCCACTTTTACACAAGCACCTTCATGTTGAACCCAGCAGAAAAGAACAATGTTTATGGGCTTTTTTTCTCGCTTTTTGCTTGTCTGCCACAATAGGGATTGCCCTTGGTTTTGAACATTTCGGAGGATATCTTCCTTGCGATTTATGTCTCATAGAGCGTTTTCCCTATTATGGTGCCATACCATTTTTGCTCTTAGCAGGTTTTGGGGCATGTTTTTTTCGCACAACGGCTTGGATACAACTTTTATTTTTGTGTGTTTTTGTCTTAATGTGCATCAGCCTTGTTTTAGCCGTTTATCATGCGGGTGTTGAATATGGCTTTTGGGAAGCTCCCCTCAGCTGTGGTTTAAGCGCAGTCAGAAAAACCTCAGACATTAACCAGCTGCTTAACCAATTAAATAGCATTCATCCCCCTTCTTGTTCTGAAGCATCCATACGCTTTCTTTTTCTCTCATTTGCCGGTTGGAATGTCGTCTCAAGCCTATTTTTCTCCCTTATAAGCCTCTATATTACTTCAAAAGGAATTCTTTCAGTCCATAAAAAACTCTAACCATAAAATAGAAACGAAACCGCGTACACTCGTTCTCTCCAATAGCTTCCCCTCTAACCAACCAACCCTCCAGTCACCAATCCCCACCCAAAACCACCCACCGCCAAACCAACCCACCAACACCAACGAGTTACCAACATCCCTCCTCTAACGTTGTACTCAAAAGACAAAAATAAGCAGAGACATCCATTTTATGGTTTCATCTCTCTGTACTTATGGGCAACATTTTGATAAAAACTCGTGATAGAAAAGCCGTAAAATAATAAGTGAGGGGACCAATAAATATAAATGGTCTGCTATGGCTGAAGATAAGAACACAGCGCCTTCTACCCTATCACCTATTTCCTTAGATATAACCAAACTTGAAGAACCATGTGTTATGATGGAACATGATCATAATGCATGGCGTGAGCATATAAAAGAAAGAGATTTAAATGCTCCTTACGAAAAACCACCTCATATAAAACCACGAATCAAATCGGCACCACGCATCAGGCAAGTTTTTTGGTGCGATTTTCCTCATGATTCGATACTCCCTGAATTTTGGAAAAAGCGGCCTGTTTTAGTGCTTTCTAAGAATGCAAAATTATATGGAAATGTGACAGTTTTACCTTTTTCAACGAAATCACAACCCAATAATCCCGCTGCGTATCCAATACAATCTCCTATAGAGAATAAAAAAGCATGGATTATCTGCAATTATGTCACAACAGTTTCTGTAAGTCGTTTAAGTTGCTCACGTACCGTTCCAAGATTATCCTGCGAAGATTTTCATAAAGTTGTAGCTCTGATGCTCAAATATTTACCGCATTTACACTATTGACTTTTGAGAAAAATAAGTGTACCTATATCACCATACACGGCATCAGTAATGGTGGCCGCTTCCCCGCAAGGGGAGATAGGAACGAAGGAGTGGGAAACCGCTCCTTTCGTCATTTTTGGTATTATTTTGAAAACTGCCATTTTTTGCAACCTTCCCTAGAACATATCCAACATTCATTCTCCACCGTTGTTGTTTTGCTCCACCGTTGTTGTTTTGAAATATTTGCGATTTGGGGATAAGCAGAAGACAATATCCACACCTTGGATCCGGTAAAGTTTCCCATGGAGATTACCGAGATATTGTACATACTTATCATTTCATTGCACAAAAAATTCATTTCATTGCACAAAAAATCGTGCTGGCGTTTCTTAAACTTTATATGATTTACCGCAATGGGAATATCTTTCCAAGATTGAAAAAAGCTTCGCTTTATATGACCACACCTCAAACGATCGTATTTTACGAGAGAACAAAGAAAATTCTCTAATAAACTAGAAATCAACCCCCAATCGATTTCTATCTCTTCACCAATAATAATTGTTTGTCGCCCTAACCACATTATTTCACCGGTCACATGACCTAACATAGCTTTTGCAGATAGATTTTCTTCCTCTTTTCCGAGAAACGATCTATGTTAAGCTATTTTGGGATTTACTGCTAAATTGCGTATGCTTGCGCTTTTAAAGCCTTTTTTCTCACCATATAAAAGGTAGATAAAAAAAATAATTTCGTTTATCAGCTTTATTTTAAAGACATACCTATTTTTTACAGGATACGTTCTCCTTTCTATCAGCCCTATCGCATTTAATACACTTGTCGTTTCTAAACATGAACAACCAAGCATCACAATGGAACAATAGACACCCATTGTAGCTTGTCATCAAGTTTTGTATATTTTGACACTAGGTTTTGTACCAATTAATTTTTTTTCAAAGAGTTTTTAAAAGGCTCTCAAAGGGGGGTCAAAGACCTCTCAAAGCCTTCTCTCATTTTTAGCATGAAAATGCACTTTTTTCTGATTTTTACTCTTTTTAGCTCTTTTTTACAATTTTAAATGTCAAAATCTATTTTGACAAAACGCGCATTGAATGCTAAATTTTATACATAAAAACAACGAATTACCACCTAATCCCACTGAGTATAAAGCCTAGTGTCAAACTACACCCATCACTTTCGTTGGCACTTGCATTGACAAGAGATAAACAAGAGCATTGATCATCACACACGGAGCAAAAATCTATAGCGACTACGCCATAGACTTTCGCCACGCAAGAGTTATTCTTAGAGCATATTTATGATGAAATAATCATTTATGACATCCTTTTTGTTGTGCCAAAGAACAGGTTTTGCTAACTAGTTTTACTATTGTGCAAATTTCTTAAGAAAAACTCTCACTGGGTCTATAGATAGCAAGATTTCTTTATGGAGAGCGCACATGACGCTCAGCTTTGACCTTTTCCATAACAAGGGTAAATTCAAACTTTAACCAATGCGATAGTAGACCTATTCTAAACGATTTACGCACCACCTCATCAGCAACAGGCTGCTCCAATATTGGTGTATTTATCGGTGCACTTACTTGAGAATTTTTTGCACTTCCACGCACCGTAAAAAAAGAAAGTATTTTTATCATATTTAAATCCATTTCAGTTGATTTGGATTTTAAAAATGACCAAAAAAATCAAACAAAAATAGAGAGGTAAGTTACGAAAACTACAGGGTAAATTTTACTGCCCCAAAATGTCTATTTTCCCCCGCCTGAACAGTCAGAGGAACACTATAAAAATTATTTTCATTGAAAAACAATTACTTATAATCTAGGGAAGAAAAGTAAAAATCTCCCCCAGAAAAAGAGATTATCTTCAAAATTATCAAAAAAAGCAGCACAATTTTAGTGATTTTTTTGTTTTTTTTCTTTTGATAAAATTAATTGGCAGGTGTCTTAGGCGCCCCTCCGGTAGGTTCCCAATTCGCAACAGCTGCTAATTCCTCAATAACATCCTTTTTTAACTTACCATTTTTCTTATTGTGTAAATCATATTGATCAGCATTCTGTTGCAACCATTTTGCAAGCGTTCCTTTAACAGTTTTACCACCCTCAACCTCACTCACCGCTTCCCAAGCCGCAACAATAGCAGCAAGCTTTGGAGCATAACGTGGATGCGTTGGATCTTGAAACGCATATTTTTGGTCCTTAGTCTCAGCAGAATCATCCTCAGGGAAAAAAAATGGAGGGTACAGACCACGCGATGAAAGCCATTCTTTTAAATCATCAACGCGAACATATGAGGAATCTGCATCTATAAAATCCGAAAAATTATAGTACGACCATTCTATCTCTAATCGATTGCTTTTTCCCGCTTGAACGATAGCATGATAGGCTGCACGGAAATTAGCAGTTTTCTCTGATGATACGGAAAGGTTATCTTCGTAAATATCACTTTTTTCTGGTTCTAATTTGTTGACAAACAAATACTTTCCTGGATTTAATCCAACTATTAAAAGCGCTGCCTGCAGTATTGTTAGTTTTTCAGAAAGCCGCCAAAATTTCAAACCATCACTATTTTCCATATATGCTCCCTTTTTTCTGCACAATTTCGCTCTTTTTTAAAAACATCAAAAACGTTTGTTAACGCGTAGAGATTATGCACTTCTCACATTTCAACTCATCCCATACTTTAAATAAAACACAGCACCCACACCCCTCCTTGTGATACACAAGAAAATGATTTGAATTGCTTCAATATAAGAAGTTTTGAAGTGAGAGGAATCCTACTGAATTTTGGGCTTTCATACAAGATATCAGGCAAGTTACAAGGCGATAAATGCCCCTTCATAAAGTATCAATTTTCATGCGTGATCAAACAATTGGATATGATAATATCTCTGTCATTTATGCACTCCCACCTTTATCTGTCCCTGCAATTACAGCACAAAAGATAATTCGTTACACGCTAACAAATCCACCTAAATGCAAAAGCTGTCGCAACATTGGGAGCTAAGGTGTATGACGATGCCGGCTTGCTCTTTATGAAGTAACAAGCCAGCACCATCTATTTGCCAGCCCCCAATATTGCGACAGCCCTTGGCTCTTAAGACGGTTCATAAGAGCCATTTTTAGTTCTTTCTTCTATAGTTTTTACCCACACACCAACCCCGCTTGTAGTGTGCAAGCAAGTGATTTTGATTGATTCAAAATAAACAGATTTGAAATGAGAGAATCCCACGTTATTCAGGAGGCTAATTCAATATGAATAACGCTAGATTATCATTATAAATCAATATCTTTTATGCAGCGTAAAGATGGAAAGACTCAATGGAGTGTATATTATTGTATGAAGGCTTTACTGTTTTACTCTTTTATACTCTTCACGGACGCCCTCATGAAAGAGACTTTTGTTCCTTGAAAAAAGTCTCTTTTAAAGAATTATTTCAAATTCCAAAGATTGTTATCGTCTTTTGAACCCGTCAAATGAATGATCGTGCCCGCTTATTTCCATATATTCACAATACATTAGAATGCTCCATTGAAAACGTCCCATAATAAAGCATATTTTCTCTCAATGCTTTCACGCCCCCCTCTCGACCCCACTTAATAAATCTCCCACTTAATAAATCTTCCTGTACTTGAATTTATTTGCCAGCTTTACTTTCATAGCACCCCAGCATTTTTTTACTGCAACCTTTTTGCAATTTTTCAGTTTTGAACTTTTAGATTGACTTTCGGTTTATTTTTCTTATGTTTTAGAATTATTCTAAAGTGCAAAGGAACAGAAAATGTTGAAATTGTTTTTTTCATTTGTACAACGTAAAGCTCTGTCCTTTCGTTCAGCACAAAACGTGATACTTAAAGCGCTCAAAATAAAAGAGCAACATGCGGCGCTCTATTTAAAATATGCAAAAGCTCTAGAACCTTATTCCTCTAAGGAAGCCGCGGTTTTTACCGCCATGGGGCTTCAAGAGCTTAAAAATTATAAGCAACTTTTGTGCCTTTCTTGCCATAATCGTGCAAACACTATCGGTTCATTATGTGACAAAACTTCTCTTGTGAAAGACAAGAGCCGCCATCCCTCCCAAAAAACAACAGCGGCAAATCACACCATAAAAAAACCTTCGAAAACGCAAAGACAAACACTTTTGACTTGGATTCAACCAGGTCTAGCAGGGTTAATGGATGGCTCTGTTTCCACCCTTGCCCCCATTTTTGCCGCAGCTTTTGCCACGGGAGACACGCATCAAACTTTTTTGATAGGACTCTCAGCTTCAATTGGTGCAGGACTTTCGATGGGTTTCACAGAAGCAGCCCATGATGACGGCAAATTATCAGGGCGTGGTTCGCCATTAAAAAGAGGCCTTGCCAGCGGCATTATGACCACATTAGGAGGATTAGGCCATACGCTTCCCTATTTGATCAACTCTTTTTATGTAGCGACAATTATTGCTTTTATCATTGTTTTTTTCGAACTCGGCGCCATCGTCTGGATTCAGAACAAATTCATGTCAACTCCCTTTTGGCGCGCTTCTTTACAGGTCATCATTGGAGGTGCCTTGGTTTTTGCCACGGGTATACTTATCGGTAGTATCTAAAAAAATCTTATCTGTAACCATAATTTAGATCTCAAATAAGCGCATGCCCCTAGGCATAAGCCATCATTGATGATGCCATTGATGATGTTAGGTGGTGTTGTAGAATATTTTAGGTCAGCAAGAGATGATAAGCAAGCTCTGGGGACAACCTATATCCACACACCTTTATCGACTTGGTTTTATAGATATCTTTTGTTAAAGTATCATTTTCTTCTAGACCTCATATTTTGGAAATGCCTCGATCATGTCGCACACTGAAACCAACGCCCCTCTAAACAATCATCCTGTCTCTTCTCAACCTTCACATGCCCAGACTTTATTTGTTCAGCGTCTTGCACACGGACAAGGTTTAGAACTTCCTTGCTACGCGACAGCGGGTTCTGCTGGCCTTGATCTACGCGCCGCCATTGGAGAAGAAGAAACGCTTGTTCTTAGCCCTGGGCAGCGTGCTCTTATTCCAACAGGTCTCATTTTTCATTTATCCCTTGGGTTTGAAGCACAAATACGTCCACGCTCTGGCTTAGCCTTAAAACACGGCATCACATGCCTCAACACTCCAGGAACGATTGATAGTGACTACCGTGGTGAAGTCAAAGTCCTTCTTATCAATTTAGGCCAAGAAGACTTTTCAATCCAACGGGGCATGCGCATTGCCCAAACAGTCATCGCCCCTGTATCCCAAGTTAATGTTTGCGCCATTGAACCAGAGCAAAATACCCAAAGCCATAACGAGAGCCGTGGAACAGGAGGTTTTGGTTCAACGGGACACACTTAAGAGGCTCTGAAAAATCTCTACTCTCAAAATAACACATACCCAACCACTCTTTCACTGGAAATTCTTTGGGCTTTTAAAGTGCAGAGGGAATACGCATTTGCTTTCAAAGTTTTTTCACTAAACGCACCTCTAAACAAGTATCCTTACTCTTCTCCTGTCTCTTCTCAACCTTCACATGCCCAGACTTTATTTGTTCAGCGTCTTGCACATGGACAAGGTTTAGAACTTCCTTGCTACGCGACAGCGGGTTCTGCTGGCCTTGATCTACGCGCCGCCATTGGAGAAGAAGAAACGCTCACTCTTGCACCTGGGGAGCGTGCTCTTATTCCAACAGGTCTCATTTTTCATTTATCCCTTGGGTTTGAAGCACGCATCCGTCCACGCTCTGGCTTAGCCTTAAAACACGGCATCACATGCCTCAACACTCCAGGAACGATTGAGTGTGACTACCCGGAAGTGAAGTCAAAGTCCTTCTTATCAATTTAGGCCAAGAAGACTTTTCAATCCAACGGGGCATGCGCATTGCCCAAACAGTCATCGCCCCTGTATCCCAAGTTAATGTTTGCGCCATTGAACCAGAGCAAAATACCCAAAGCCATAACGAGAGCCGTGGAACAGGAGGTTTTGGTTCAACGGGACACACTTAAGAGGCTCTGAAAAATCTCTACTCTCAAAATAACACATACCCAACCACTCTTTCACTGGAAATTCTTTGAGCTTTTAAAGTGCAGAGGGAATGCGCATTTGCTTTCAAAGTTTTTTCACTAAACGCACCTCTAAATAAGTATCTCTCAATTACGTCTCGTACGCTATACAAAACTTCATTATCACCCGATACCCCTCCCCCATAACAAAAACATTGGCACTAACCATTGAGAGTTCACACACCACTGGTAATGTCAACAATCTATACATCATATTGATTTATAA
The DNA here is from genome assembly GCF_042195825.1 of Bartonella sp. AP40SXNS. NCBI lineage: Bacteria > Pseudomonadati > Pseudomonadota > Alphaproteobacteria > Hyphomicrobiales > Bartonellaceae > Bartonella > Bartonella sp. AP40SXNS. The sequence goes on along the minus strand of NZ_JBHIPB010000003.1, from coordinate 159,512 downwards.
TAATAATGAATTGTCTTGCAACTTAAATAAGAAATCTCAATATTGTAAGATTGTTTCATGGCAAGCCTATTTATATTAAATCAATCAAAAGCATGTTTCTCACGTTCCAAACGTGACTAGCATGCAGATAACAACTGGAAAAATGCCTACAATGAATACTTATACTAAACACTGTCGCAACATTGGGAAAAAAATATAAATACGATAATGGTGCTCGCTTACTCTTTTGTTAAGCGTAAAGATGGTGATATTTGATAGGTTTTTTGATTATTTTACGGGGGCTTTACCGTTATACCATTTATGAACACCGCCGCAAAAAAGGCTTTAAGATGTATTAAGATACACAACAATCGCCTCTGCTGTTTTCTTGATCGCACCTCTTGCGGCAAGATGAGTAGAGCTTAATCCTAAAAAAACCGATTCAATATATGAAACCCCTGCATAATATCAAACCCATGCGTATTTGGTTTAATAAATCCACGGAACCCTCATCAATTTCACTCTACGACTTTGAGTAATATGCTTTGCTTCCTGCAACAAAGGCTGTTTTTTATCACTGATCAGAGACATCGGCTGGAATATTAGCGTTTCCCGCAGTGCTCGTTGTTACAGCATCCACATGCCCCACAACGTTACCACCCGCTCCATCGACAGCAGCGTTCGCTACCCCTGTTGTTTTATTATTGATCTCACCTCTTGAGACAAGATTGGTAGAGTTTTGCAATCCTACAAGACCAATTTTATTATATCCAGCCATACGTATTTGATTGAGTAAATCGATGACAGTACCATAATCAATTTCGCTATCCGCTTTGATTAAAATTTTTGCCTCTAAATTTTGCGTAGTTTCCCTCAACAAAGCTTCTCTCAAAGCTGCTTGTTCTACAAGACGATCACCAATGTAAAGAGAACGATCTTTTTGCAACGTAACATAAAGAGGTTCATCAGACTGAACCACTGAAGGTGCTTGAGTTATAGAAGGAAGCTGAACGGAAATGACAGACGTTGCCAAAGGCGCTGCAACCATAAAAACAATAAGCAACACCAATACAACATCAATAAAAGGGGTCACATTGATTTCGCTTTGCAACCCACTCTCGTCTATATCCCAATCATTATTAAGGCTTGCTTTCATTTTTTATGACTTTTCTGTTGTCTTTGTCTATCAAGTTCACGGCTCAAGAGCCTTTCAAGAGCAGCAGCGATATCGCCTAAATCACTGCGATAACCACTCAAAGCACGCATAAGGCTATTATACATAACAACGGCGGGAATAGCCACAAAAAGCCCAACAGCCGTTGCGAATAAGGCTTCAGCAATTCCAGGCGCCACCACATCAAGTCGCGTTGTTTGAGACTGAGCAATCCCAATAAAAGAATTCATAATTCCCCAAACAGTTGCAAAAAGACCAACAAAAGGAGCAATTGCGCCAATAGTTGCAAGAACAGCGCTTCCACATGCAACACGGCGTGTAGCAGCCAGCAAGCAGCGTGACAAAAGTGAATGAACCCTTTCTTTTAAACCTTCATGAACATCACGAACCTTAACATCGCGAACATCGCGGGAAACATCTTCATATTGATTGCTCTCCTCATAAAAGAGAATATCTTCAATCGTTTGTGCACTTTCCCCTGTACTGTTTTTTTCACCAGAGCTTTCGTTTATCCCTTCAGGAGCAGAAAAATGAACCTGTTGTGCAGAAAGATACACCTCTTTAAGAACTTCTTTGAGAAAAAATACACCAGCTCCTTTGCTTTCTTTCAAGCTAGCTGCCAAACGCGTAAGAGTCTGAGCATTTAGAACCAATTGAAGTTCATGACGTACTCTTCGTTTTACCAAAGTGATCTCGACAATTTTCACAAAAGCAATTGTCCAAGACATAAGTGAAGCAAGTAACAAAATAATGATAACGGCTTTCACCACCCAATCAGCAGCCATAAACATAGAAAAAGGAGAAAAATCATGCACTGTCAATACAGAAGACATATTATCTAAAGGGACTGTTTTATCTAAAGGGACTGTTTCAGATTCCATTTTTATCTCACATTCTTGTGCTCTTATCTTTATTTATGAGCTGGATCGTCACCCCGCATAGCATCACTGTTCCACAATGCCACGACCCTTTTAACGTCACTTTTGTATTTCTCTTAAGAAATAAAACTTGATAAATCAAGTATAGTTTTATTTCATAAGCTCTCTCTTAATTCTAAAGAAATTACTCAAGAAATTTTTCTCTAACAATTCAACAAGTTTATCTTACCCAATCAATTTATTGCATAAATTAGGCAAAATGATAAATTTACAAGAAGTATCGCATATAATATTTTAATTTATAAGAATAATTTATCATCGTTCCTGTTAAATAAATCTCTCATATCGCAAAGCTTTTCTCATTTCAGCAGCTCTTTTAAAGCCAACAAAATATTTGCTTACATGAAACAAGCAGCAAAAATATCATAAAACTCTTGAAGAAAAGGATATGCACATCTCTAACAACCCCTACACTGAAGTCCCTCTCCTATCCTAAAATAAAAATATACCTTACGTTTTTAAAAAAGAACTATCGCAATATCTTAAACTGACCAAAAGTATCATGGGGAGCGGGTGTTGCCCCCAAATACATAGAGAGCAAAAGCCGCAATATTATTTTCTTTTTCTTCTTCAAAAGCATAAAAATGACATTACTTCTGCCGCAAAATCGCAACAACGATGTTTTTTACCTGTCACAAGCTTAAAAAATAAACCTCAACACGCTTTTTAAAAAACTATTATAAAAAAAACTGCGCCACGAGAAACTGAAGAATGGTGCTAAATTCCTGCAAAAGCATAAAAGCATATAAGACAATTCTCAACAAATACGCCCCCTTTACAGACAGAGCATATCGTATAGGAAAGATTTATTTTATCAAAAACAGTTTTAAATTCGACAAAATGAAAGGAACCAAAAAAAGCTTTTGGCGTTACTCAAGCAGTGAAAATTTTCACTCCAATGCAAATGATCACTATGAACACATCAATACAAATATAATGAATCAAGAGGGATAAAATATCATGGCCCATAATAAAACAACACAGCACGATAAAACAGCTGTAGAAAAAGACCTACAAGGACAATTAGAAAAGTTACGCACTGAAATTTCAGGGATTACCTCAACCCTAACAGATCTTGGTGCAAACAAATTCAACGCCGCCAAAGACAAAGCGGAAAAACTATATCACTCAGCGAAAGAAAGTGGTGAAGACATGATGTCTCAAGCAAAAGACAAAATCAGTGATCTTGAACAAACCATGAATCAATGCGTTCGCAAAAATCCTGGCAAAAGCGTTTTGTTTGCCGCAGGGGTTGGTTTTATTCTTTCTCAATTACTACGTCGTTAAGCAATGCACAAGTTTATCGCTCCTCTTTTAAACCATCTTGTCGGTGGAGGGCTTAAAAGCACAGTCAAGCAAGTACGCCTTCAAGCAATTTTTTATGGGTTTATTGGCATTTCATTCTTCATGTCTTTGCTTTTTTTATGTACCATCGGTTTTATTGCGTTATGTTCTGTTATGAAGCCTCTTGCTGCCGCTAGTATCATGTTTTTAATTTGTCTTTCTCTTGCGGGATTAGGTCTTATTATCAGTCGCGTTCTCAAAACTTATCAACGCTATGACCAACAAAAAAAGACAGAAGAACAACGCCACAAACTCATGACAGATGCGACCGTTTCCAGCCTTGCAGCTCTCAGTCAACATCTCCCTTTTGCCAAATTGAGTGTTCCCATTCTCGGACTTGCAACTTATTTTTTGTGGAAAAAAGATAAAAAAGACCGCTTTTCCGAGTAAAATATGTAAAACTGTCACTCTAAATCCCCCCCTCAATGTGCTTTCTTTTGTTATAAAAGAAAGCACATTTTTTTCCTCATAGTCTCTTTAGCTTCTTCAAGTGCCTGAAAAGAAATCCCCTTCATTTTGAATAAAAATTCCATAGAACCGCTTCCCTTTCAGATGTCCCCATTTTTCATGAACATAACAACATAAGGCAATGCTTGCATTAGAAGTCCTAGTTTAATTCGAAGCCATTTATTGTTTTTTGAAGGAAATGATGTTCCGTTTCTGCCTTTCTCTATTTTTTCATAAGCTTTTTTCAGAACCAAAGGTCACGTCATCGATTTGAATTTATAAAGCAAAAATATTCCCCGTATGAAAATTCTTTTTTCAAAAAATCTGAAATTTTTACAGATAAGAAAGTTGTAAAAACGTCCATTACACAACAAAAATTTATCAATTCTGATACTGATAAAATAGAGGTTGTACCTATAATTCACGTCACAGAAAAAACAAATAAAGAAAATTTTATAGAAATATTTGCTGATGGCATTCAAGCAATTTTTAATTTATCTCGTACAGGACATCGTGCTTTGATAATAGTTTTAAAAGAATATCAATCTAATAAATCAACAAACGAAGACCCCAGCAGCGTTACCTTAATTTGGTTTGATGGGGGTATAAATGGAAAAAAGCGCGATATGGTCGACAAAACTTTTCACAACGGTTTAAGAGAACTTATACAAAAAGGAATTTTGAAACCAAAATTGCCTAATCAATACTGGGTGAATCCTATTCTGTTATTCAAAGAAGAAAAAGTTGCTTTTATGAAAGAATATCAAATAGAATTATCTTCTACCAAACCGGATATTTCATCCGTTGAACATCAAACAGATCTTGAAGATTTTATAACAAAATAACTTGTATCATTTATCGTACTGTGTATATTATGGAGCATCTTGATTTAAGCGCGTGAGGGGGAAATAATGTCAAAATCACAAATAAGCAAAGAGGCGCTCGTCCTTTTGCTTTTATGGCTTCGTGGTCCTTTAAGATTGATACTAAGCCTTATAGTGATTATGGTTTTTTTGGGATTATTTACAATTCCTATTATGATATTATCAATAGGTTGGTCAAAAGCACTAATAAACATTACAATTTGTTCGTTTATATTAGGTTTTGGCTCTTTCCTTCTCATTTTTTATTATGATAAACTTATAAGATATTTACAATAAACTGTTCACGTATTTTCCTATTAACAATACTAATAAAAAACAAAAGATCACGATAATTAAATCTGTATTCCGATATAATTGATGAGATTAATACATATAATTTTTAAAGAGGGGAAAAATGAAAAAATTTATTTTAATATGCTTGGCTCTATTGACTATAGGATTGAATATTACAGGTTGTGGTAAAAGTGAAGAGGAAAAACGTAGAGCCCAACAAGAAGAACAAGCTAAAAAGTTTTTTGATGAAGAATTAACCTCTACAGATCGTGATCATGCATTTTAAAAAATACCCTACGACAATAAAATGTGAGTTATCAATCTCTAACTAAAAGAGTATTTTGTGTAACTCACACCCGACAACGTCATTGTACACTTTAACACGTATGAAGACAATCAGTTTTAAAAACTTTGGAAAGGCTTTTCATAACCTATCCGCTTAACGCTAAGTATTTATATAACAAAATACCCATTTATTATCTTTTCTTGTCTTTTTTATAATATTTTCAAATATATATCACTTAAAATACCTTATTATTTTCATCACTTTCTTTTGACTTATCCCCCTATAAGCTTTCTCTTTAATCATGATCTCAAAGCCGCGTGAGAAAAGAACAAGATAGGCCTTTTGGTTATTGATAAGGGGCACACGTGCGCCTAACGATACGCTTTTACAGAATTTCCCAGCCTTTAAAACTTAAGGCTTTTAGCCTTCTCATTTAAATGCAGGTTTGATGTCATGATTTTGGGGTGCGATTATTAAGAGTTTGAGAAGCGAAGAGCTTTTCATTTAAAAAGCAAAACGAAATGACGTATAGCCAAGGAAACGCGCTCTCCCATAGCGCTATAGTAAACAACCTATAGGATATTTTAAACACAACAATTTTCCATAACGAGCGTTGTCCACCAAGGACTGCGTGGATTATAATTAACTTTTTTCTGATAAGATTTGCAGTAGAATATTGTCTTGATTTTTAAATAGCGCTTGAGAGAACGCTTTATCAATAATGGTCAATATTAATTATGGTCAATGGGATTATAGCTTCCATGATCTCTTCGCCAATCTTCAGGTGTTTCAAATTTGCTTGACCACAAGCCTCTTTTTGCTTTTTGAGCCGCAGATTGTAGAGTTTTATAGTCTGCGGGTGATGGGAAATTATGCTGATCTTTTGTCAAAACCATCAACCCTTCTGTCAGCCCCAACTGTGCAAGATCAACCCCGTCAACAAAACATTGTGCATAATGAACCTGTTGAATGACACGTGCTTGGCGACACGTAACATTTTTATCAATTGTTTTTGAGACAAGCCACGCGGTGACGAAAGCACCACATGGCCACTTAATTCCATTGCGTGAGGCAAACTGTCGTGTTTCACAGGATTCCACACCATATAGTCGAATATTGCGGACGATCTTTTTTCTCCATCCCTCATCTACGAGCGTGATCATTTTAAAGGTAACACCACTCGTTACCTGTATAGCACCGGAATAGACCGGTACATTTTCTTCATAAAATTGTGATGCGAATGGTTCTGGGTGCAAAGCCACATCGTTTTGGTTTACATCGTGTTGGTTTTTGTAATCGGTCAATTTTAACTTTGGATTTTGAACAGGAGTTTCTATTGTTTTTTCTGGTCCTTTAAAAAAAGAAGATTGTATAAATTTTTCAGTATGCTGATTCAAATAAAAGATTACAGCAAAAATAATAATAGACGTTAAGATAAGATATTTAAGCACTGATCGAAAACATTTTAAAAGTATCATTTTGAATATTACTATATTTTTTGTTTATTAACTGAGAAAAGATTAAATATTGTTAATTTATAGATAGAAAAATTTATTTTTTTCATTTATATGATTCCCGATTAATATTTTAATTATTAATTTTATGATTAACTTAAACATAAAGCGGGGGAATTTTCATGAAAAACATGAATAATTCGTTCATTCGTGAACAAACCTTAGAAAAAGGTCTTTTATCCAATACACAAAAGAAATGGTTAACAACAGCATTGATGCTGTTTATTGCCTTCATTGTACTGAGTGAACCAGCATTTGCTGATGGCGGCTTCGGAAAAATTGAAACTGCTCTTCAAAAAATAGTTGATGCTTTAAAAGGACCAATTGCAAAATCAATCGCAACCATTGCGATTGCTGGTGTTGGGCTTGCATGGATTGCTGGTTATGTTGAAATGCGTAAAGCTTTTTTCGTTTGTGTTGGCATCGGCATTGTTTTTGGTGCATCGCAAATCGCATCAATGTTTATGTCTTAATTCGCTTAACTTTAGCCTTTCAAAGCCATGAAAGAGCATGACAAGCTAACAGAAGATACGTTATTTCTTGCTTGCACGCGCCCTGCAATGATCGCAGGCGTGACGGTGGAAGCTATGGGATTAAATGCGATAGGAACGATGATGTTGTTTATTATGATAGGCAATATTTTTCTTATCACCTTTGGTGTGATGCTGCATTTCATATTCAAGGAAATCCTAAAGCATGACCATAACAAATTTCGTATTCTTCTGACATGGCAAAAGACATCTATTTTTGCCAGAAATTCGAGTCTATGGGGTGGGGGAAGTATTTCTCCATTACGATTAATTCGTAATTATGAGGAATTACAATGAATAGAACAGAGCGCAAACGTGAAAAGCAGCCAGAAGCGATCATTCCTTATGTGCGCCATGTCAATAAACACATCATTGCGCTGGATTCACGCGCTCTCATGAGCGTTATTAAACTTGAAGGGATTAACTTTGAGACAGCGGATATTATTGATCTGAATGTGCTTCACGAACAGCTCAACAATCTGTTTAAAAACATTGCGGATGAACGGATAGCGCTTTATAGCCATATTATCAGAAAGCGTGAAACGATTTATCCGGATGGTACTTTTAGATCAGCATTTGCCAAGCAATTAGATGATAAATATCGCGAGCGGATGGTTTCTCAGGAGCTTTATCGCAATGAGCTTTATCTTTCGATTTTGTGGAATCCACACGTTGATCAAACGGATAAATTAGTGGAGTTTTTCAAACGTTTAGGCAAAGCCAAGCAAGAAAAGACAGAAGTTGATGCGGAATCCATTCGCAAACTTGAAGATATTACCACAGATCTTATTCAAAATTTAGAGCGCTATGGTGCAAGAAGATTGAGTCTTTATGAACATGAAGGCAATATTTATTCGCAGCAAAGTGAGTTTATCCACCAATTGGTGGGAGGTCGTCGTGAACGTATCCCTCTCACATGGGGGACGATAGCTTCGACTGTTTACTCAGACCGTCTTATTTTCGGGAAAGAGATCATAGAAATACGCACTGAGTCAGGACAGAGATTTGCGGGCATGTTTGGCTGGAAAGAATATCCAGCAAAAACTAGGGTAGGCATGGCGGATGGTTTGCTCACCCTTCCCTTTGAATTTATTTTCACCCAATCTTTTGTTTTCAAGAGCAAAAATGCTGCCAAACAGATTATGGGACGCAAACAGAATCAAATGGTCAATGCAGGAGATCGAGCAGGTTCACAAATTATGGAACTGGATGATGCGCTTGATGATCTTGAATCCAATCGTTTTGTTTTAGGGGAGCATCATTTATCATTGGCAGTTTTTGCTGATACGCCGCAAGAGTTAGCGGATAATCTTGCCAAAGCGCGTTCTCGTCTTACAGATGGTGGGGCTGTCATTGCGCGGGAAGACTTAGGGTTAGCAGCAGCTTGGTGGGCACAATTGCCTGGCAATTATGCTTATCGCACGCGTTCTGGTGCGATAACAAGTCGCAATTATGCAGCGCTTTCTCCATTTCATTCCTTTCCGGTTGGGAAAATAGATGGCAATGTATGGGGACCAGCGGTAGCCTTGATGAAAACCTCTGCTGGTTCACCATTTTATTTTAACTTTCACTTTGGAGATTTAGGCAATACGTTTGTTTGTGGTCCCTCTGGTTCTGGGAAAACGGTTATTGTCAATTTTCTTTTAGCACAACTTCAAAAGCATGATCCCAATATGGTCTTTTTTGATAAAGATCGGGGCGCAGAACTTTTTGTCAGAGCGGGTGGCGGCACTTATATGCCCTTGAAGAATGGTAGACCGACAGGCATAGCACCGCTAAAAGGCTTAGACTATAACAATCCAGCAGATAGAGTTTTTTTACGCCAATGGATTATCAAGCTTGTTTCTTCTGAAGATCAAAAGATCAGTGAATCAGAAAGACAAGATATCACGGCGGCTGTTGAGCAGCTTGCCTTATTACCCAAAGAACAACGGACAATATCGGCCTTACAAATGTTTTTTGACACCACGCATAGAGAGGGGATAGCGGGTCGTTTAGAGAGATGGTGTAAAGGCAATGCTTTAGGATGGGTTTTTGACAATCCTGATGACGACATTGGCATTGATGCAAAATTTATTGGTTATGACATGACGGATTTTTTAGACAATAATGAAATTCGTCCCCCATTAATGATGTATCTTTTTCATAGGATTTTGTCTCTGATTGATGGGCGTCGTATTATCATTGTCATTGATGAGTTTTGGAAAGCCTTAGAGGATGATTCCTTTAAAGCCTTTGCGCAAGACAGGCTGAAAACTATCCGTAAACAAAATGGTTTGATGTTGTTTGCAACGCAATCTCCCAAAGATGCGATTAATTCAACCATTGCGCACACCATTATAGAGCAATGCCCAACACAGATTTATTTTCCTAATCAAAAGGGCAATCATGGGGATTATGTAGAAGGTTTTAAATTATCGGACAGAGAATTTAACCTGATACAAGCAGAATTAAGCCGTGAGTCACGGCGTTTTCTCATCAAGCAAGGACAAAGTTCAGTTGTCGCAGAACTGAACTTACGGGGCTTTGATGATGAAATAGCCATTTTAAGTGGCACCACCAAGAACATTGAACTTTTAGAGACCATTATGGATGAAGTTGGACAATCTCCAGAAAAATGGCTTCCTCTTTTCCAAGAAAGGTCAAAACAATGAAAAAACTTTTATTGGCAACAGCCGTCTATGCAGCTTCATTTGGCTTTCAAACAAATGCCTTTGCCATCGTGGTATTTGATCCCACAGCTGCTGCTAACATGGGAGAACAAATTCGGAACAGCATGCAACAACTTAACAAATTGCAAGAACAAGTTCAACAAGGTGCACAACAGCTTGAGCAATTAAAGAGCCAACTCGATCAAGCGAAACAATTATATAACTCCTTAAATGTCAAGCCTGACATTTCGGGATTGAAAGAGATGTTTAACAAGCAAGGGAGCAGTGGCGCCCTTCCTTCAGACTTTAACCACTTTCAACAATCGATGGGCAGCGGCGGTGGTGGCGGTGGCGGCGGCGGTGGCGGCAGCAAAAACACGCAAAAATGGCAAGAAGAACTTAAATACAAAGAGCCCTCAGGGGGTGCTGGATCAAAAGAGGCAGCAGATGCTTTTTACGCACAAGAAGTGAAAAAAGCCGAACAGGACACGGTAGGACAGGCAGCCAAAGGCCAAGACGTCTACGAAGAAGCCAGTGAAACACAAAAAACCATTAACAAGCTCCTTGACGAACTTGGAAGTACTAAAGATTCGGGTAAAATTCAAGGCATTCAAGCACAATTATCAGCAATACAAGCAAAACTCCAAACACAAGTTCTCCAAATGCAAGCCGCCGCGATGATTCAACAAGCGGAATACAAAGCTGCCGAACAACGAGCTTACGAAGAATTTGCAGCGCGATATGCAGATTATGCCAAAAAACTCGGTGGTCAATAAACGGGAGAAAAGAGGGGCTTAAATATGAACAAGATCATCATAACAACATTGCTACTTTGCACAGGGCTCATCACGGCTGGATGTGAAAAAACCTACAGCGTAGAAGAACTTAAAAAAAATAAAAAACTGATGGAAGAAGTATTAGTGAAATGTTTGACGTCAGGGGATTTGAATTCGAAAAATTGTAAAAATGCAGAGCAAGCTGAATTTGAAACCCGTAAAAATTGGAGAGGCTTTGGCTCAACAAATGACGATAAACAAGAATCTGAAAAGAAACAGGACAGTCATTAATCATGAACAAGATCATCATAACAACATTGCTGCTTTGCACAGGGCTCATCACGGCTGGTTGTGAAAAAACCTATAGCGTCGCAGAATTTAAAAAAGATAAAAAATTGATGGAAGAGTGGAATGCTAAATGTGGATTCGCAGGAACTGCAAAAAATTGTGAAAACCTAAGATTAGCACAACTTGAACTTCAAAAGGAATATGAAGCCAAAGCTGAAGAAAGAAGCCGGAAAGCGGCAGAGCGCTTCAACAAAGCGATGGATGAACTTATGGACCAACAAAAAGCTGAACATGAAAAATGGAAAGCTGATTTTGAAAAAAGAAAAGCTGAAGAAAAAGCAAAAGAACAAGCCGAACGAGAAGCAGAAGAGCGTGCTAAAGCTAAACAACAACAGGACAATAAATAATGAATAAAGTTCTCATAACAACATTGCTACTTTGCACAGGGCTCATCACAGCTGGATGTGAAAAAACCTACAGCGTTGCAGAATTTAAAAAAAATCCAAAATTATTTGATGAATGGGTCACGAGATGTGGAGGGATAGGAACTTCAAAAAATTGTGAAAACCTAAGAGTAGCAGGCGCTGAACTTGAGAAAGAACGTCGGGCAGAGATTGATGAACATAATCGCAAAATAGATGAAGAATTTAAAGCTAAAATGAAGGCTAAACTTGAAAAAATTGAAGCTGACACTAATAGATTGCGAGCCGAACGAGAAGCAAAAGAGCGCGCTAAAGCTAAACAACAACAGGACAATAAATAATGAATAAAGTTCTCATAACAACATTGCTACTTGGCACTGGAATTATCGCTGCTGGATGTGAAAAAACCTATAGCGTTGCAGAATTTAAAAAAGATGAAAAATTACGCCAAGAATGGGATGCTAAATGTGGATTTGCAGGGACTTCAAAAAATTGTGAAAACATGCGGTTAGCATTTTTAGAACTTCAGAAAGAATATGAAGCAAAAGCAGCAGAAAGAAGTCGTAAAATTGCAGAAGAAAATCGTAAAAGAGAAGAAGAAGATATAGCTGAAATGAGAGCCAGACTTAAAACAATGGAAGCTAACACTAAAAAAAAATTAGCTGAACAAGAAGCAAAGCGACGCGCTGAAGAAGAACGAAGAGCAAAAGAGAGAGCGGCAGAAGAACAACAAAATAACCATTAAGACATAATGAAGAGCGGAGCATCTCAATGGCAATAGTAACCAAAGGCATATTCACTAAGATAGACAATATGTTGATGGACCCCCTTGCAGAGGCAATGGATAGCGCCACTACACATCGCTATTGCGCTTTAGCTGCTCAACTTAAAGAGCTTCGTGCACTCTATATTTATGGCAACATTATGTCTGTGCCCTAGATTTATCATCACTGGTTATAAAAACCGATAACACAAGCAGAATTTAAAGATTGTGCTCAAAACTTGTAAAACTGAAAGAAAGAAGGGGCAATATTGATGAATAAAGTTCTCATAACAACATTGCTACTTTGCACAGGGCTTATCGCTGCTGGATGTGAAAAAACCTATAGCGTAGCAGAATTTAAAAAAGATAAAAATTTACGCTTCGAGTGGGATGCTAGATGTGGATTTGCAGGAACTTCAAAGAATTGTGAAAACATGCGGTTAGCATTTTTAGAACTTGATAAGGAACGTCAGGCACAAGCAGCAGAAAGAGAGCGTCAAGCGGAAGAGAACAATCGCAAAAGAGATGAAAAAGATATGGCTGAAATGAGAGCCAGAATTAAAAAAATGAGAGAAGAGAATCAAAAATTCCTTGCTGAACAAAAAGCAAAAGAGCGCGCGGCAGAAGAACAACAAAATAACCATTAAGACACAATGAAGAGCGGAGCATCTCAATGGCAGTAGTAACCAAAGGTGTATTTACTTGGATAGATAATACTGTAATGGAGCCCCTTACAAAAACAATGGATAGCACCATTACACATCGCTATTGCGCTTTAGCTGCTCAACTTAAAGAACCTTACAGACTATACAATAGATTTATGGCAACATTATGTCTGTGCCCTAGATTTATCATCACTGGTTATAAAAAACCGATAACACAAGCATAATTTAAAGATTGTGCTCAAACCTTGTAAAACTGAAAGGAAAAAGGGGAAATATCTATGAATAAAGTTCTCATAACAACATTGCTACTTGGCACTGGAATTATCGCTGCTGGATGTGAAAAAACCTATAGCGTTGCAGAATTTAAAAAAGATAAAACATTGATGGAAGAGTGGAATGCTAAATGTGGATTCGCAGGAACTGCAAAAAATTGTGAAAACTTAAGATTAGCACAACTTGAACTTGAAAAGGAATATGAAGCAAAAGCTGAAGAAAGAGCGCGTGAACGCGAAGAAGAAGATCGTAAAGCAATGGAAAGATTTCGAGCAAAAATGGAAGCTAGACATAAAAGAATGCAAGCTGAACTAGAAAAACTAGAAAAAAGAAACGCTGAAGAAAAAGCAAAAGAACAAGCCGAAAGAGAAGCAGAAGAGCGCGCTAAAGCCGAAAGAGAAGCTAAAGAACGAGCTGAACAGAACCACGATAATAATTGAATCAGAAATAATCGTATTTGCAAAAATTAGATAGAATGGACGTGCAATGACATTCGAAAAAGTAGCTTACTTTACCACGGCAGAGAATATGTTAATGGAACCTATCATGCAAATAATGACTGACTCCATTAAAAACCTTTCATCGGGTTTAAGTACTCCGCTCAAAGCATCTTGTACAATCTACATTATATTTATGGGGTACAATATCATCTCAGGGCGTTCTTCCATGCCCTTATGGGAATTTATAGTGACAGCTTTCAAACTTGGCATCATTGTTTCACTCGCCACAAACGCTGCTCTTTATAATGAGTGGGTCGGGGATTTATTTTTCAATAGTCTGCCGAATGCCATTGCACATGCCACACAAGGTACAATACACTCAGATAAAAATGTATGGGATGATCTGATAAATAAAGCTTGTTCACATATTTTAAATTCAACAAAATCTGCATCATGGCTTGCACTGGGGGCGTATCTTGTTTCATGGATTTATGCTTCATTGTGTTACACAATTGCTATAATTTTTTGCCTAATTGGTTTTATCGTCACACTGTTTGCTAAGCTGGGTTTATTTCTTGTCATATCAGTAGGACCGCTCTTCATAAGCCTCTATATGTTCTCCTCAACAAGGCGTTTTACAGAAGCATGGTTAGGACAAGTTGCAAACTTCATCATTTTACAGGTATTAGTCATCTTGCTTGGTAGTATGTATATCGAACTTGCAATGAATGTCTTTTCAAAAGACATTAAAGATTTCGTGTTAGCCTATGGAGAATTCTTCGTGGTTGGCGTTGGTGGTATTTTTCTTTTCTTCAATTTACCTGGCATGGCTTCCGCTTTAGCCTCTGGGGGGGCTTCCCTTACAGGCTCAGGAGGAGCTAAAACGATAACGAACGGTGCAAAAAAATTAGCATCACTAATAGCACAATTAGCAAAGGCCTAAGTTAAAATGCGGGAATTTAAAAAAATTGGGATTATCTTACCATTTCTCTTTCTCAGTGGCTGTATGTCTTCACCAAACACACTGAAGTCACTCCCAAAGTGTGATGGATATTCTAAACGTCCACTCAACAGATCAATGTGGAATTGGGAAGGGAAAAAACCCACGCCCACGCCCATCATCATCAGTAACAACACACCCTCCCCCATGAAAGAGGGCAAATTGGAAATGCTTCTGGCACAAAAATTAACGGATGAAGAAATCAAATCTTACAAAAATTGCGGGCAAAAAGCATGAAAGAAAAAGATATAGAACAATACATTGCTGAAGCGCGCTCGTTTGATCAAGATCGCATGCTCGCCTCACGCCGCACCACCCGCGTCTCACTTGCCATTGCCGGCATAGCGGTTGCTGTTGCAATAATGTCTTCTCTCGCGGTCATCACCCTCACGCCCCTTAAAACCGTGGAACCTTTTGTCATCCGTGTAGACAATTCAACCGGCATCGTTGAAGTTGTGGAAGCCTTAAAAGAAGGTCCCACCAATGTCGATGAAGCAATCACACGCTACTTTGCCGCAAAATACGTCCGCTCCCGTGAAGGCTTCACCACAGAAGAAACACAACACAACTTCCAAACCGTCTCTCTTCTTTCTTCTTCTGAAGAACAGCAAAGATTTGCCAGCTGGTATGGAGCAAGAAATCCCCAAAGTCCTCAAATTCTCTATAAACACGCCGCTGTTACAATAACAATAAAATCAATCTCCTTTATCAATGACGATGTCGCACAGGTACGCTATTATAAAACCGTCCGTGATAACGAGAACAACAAAGAATTTATCACCCACTGGGTTGCAACACTTACCTTTGAATATATCAATGCCCCTATCTCTGTCCAAAACCGTTTAATAAATCCTCTAGGGTTTATTGTTAATGAATATAGAACCGATCCGGAAGTGGTCAACTGATCATGAAAAAAAAATTTCTTTTTCTCATTCTTAACATCGCTATTACCCTTTCTCCTATACCGATAAGCCATGCCAGTATTTTTCCCACCCGCGCGCCAAGCGATAGCCGCATTCGCTTTATCAACTATGATGCCTATAATGTCACAAAAATTATTGGCTCCATACGCTCATCCGTACAAATAGAATTTTCTGCCAATGAAGAAATTGCCCATGTGGCAATTGGCAACAGCGTTGCATGGGAAGTCGCCCCCGCTGGCAATATTCTTTTTCTAAAGGCAAGAGAAGTCCAACCCATTACCAATCTCCAAGTCGTCACCACAAAGCTTGATGGCTCAAAGCGCTCCTATCAATTTGAACTCATGGTCAAAGATGGGGAAATTTCATCTGGACAAGAAACATATTTCCTTGTGAAATTTCGCTACCCACAAGAAGAAGCAGAACAAAGAAGACTCGCAGCCCTTATGCGACAAGAAAAACAACAAGCCCAGCGTATCGATAATGTCTTCAACGCTTCTGAAACCTACGGACCACGCAATTGGGCTTACACCGCTCAAGGCTCTATCACTCTTGAACCCTCCTCCGTTTATGACAATGGCAAAACCACAACATTTACATTTCCCGACAACCAAGAAATCCCTGCCATTTACATTGTCAGCAATGACGGTACAGAATCGCTGGTTCCCAAAACCACAAGAGGCAACAGGGTAACTGACCATGCCATTAGCGCACGCTTCACCCTAAGACAGGGAAAAAATGTCCTATGCGTCTTTAACGAAGCCTATCAACCAAAAGGCACAAATCCAAATACCGGAACAACCTCACCATCTGTTGAACGTAAAATTGCATCAGATCTTTAAATAAGCGGGAATTGAAGGGGACAACACATGAGTGATAAATCAATCATCGAAGATCGAGGATCTATTAGGGATAGCAAAACCACAACATTGTCTTTTCCAGACAACCAAGAAATCCCTGCCATTTACATTGTCAGCAATGACGGTACAGAATCGCTGGTTCCCAAAACCACAAGAGG
>NZ_JBHIPB010000003.1:129621-142827 GCF_042195825.1 Bartonella sp. AP40SXNS | reverse complement strand
CGAAGCCTATCAACCAAAAGGCACAAATCCAAATACCGGAACAACCTCACCATCTGTTGAACGTAAAATTGCATCAGTTCTTTAAATAAGCGGGAATTGAAGGGGACAAAACATGAGTGATAAATCAATCATCGAAGATCGAGGATCTATTGGAGATGGCAAAAACAATAGCGCCAAAACCGCCGGCAAAAAAATAGTTGTCGCAATAGCTTGTATAGGAATCTGCGGCTATGTCCTCTGGAACATCTTATCCACCCCCACAGAACAAAAAGACACTGCAAAAGCTCATAAAAAACAAGAACAAAGCTTTCACAATTCCCTCGCCCCTTTAGAGCTCGTCCCCTCTGACCCGCGTGCAAACATAGCGCCAATAACCTTACCACCCCCACAACCACTCGCACAAGAACCGAAAAAAGATGATCCCTTACTTGATGCCGCAAGACGCGCCCCTGTTTTAGCTTTCGCCAAAGGCTCTAGGTCTCAATTAAAAGACATTGTCAACACGACTCTCAATCCCTTTGAAAAATTCAATACCCTTGAAAATCTCGCCAATATGAAAAATTCCTCTGCCCTTCAAGACACACAAAATTTTGCGACCCTATTAAAGCCTACCAAAACAGAAGAAACAAAAGCAAAAGCAAAACTCATCGGCAATAGAAACTTTATCATCGCCATGGGAACCTCTATTCCCTGTATCTTAGAAACGGCATTAAACAGTGAGCAACCAGGCTTTGCAAGCTGCATTATTAACCGCGATATCCTCTCTGACAATGGTCGCGTTGTTTTACTTGATAAAGGAACTCAAGTGATTGGCGAATACCGCGGAGGGATAAAACAAGGTCAATCTCGCCTCTTTGTACTCTGGACAAGAGCAAAAACCCCAACCGGTGTCATCATCGACCTTGCCTCACCCGCAACAGACAGTTTAGGAAGAGCTGGTTTTGATGGCAACATCAACACCCATTGGTGGGAACGCTTTGGCTCTTCCCTTTTACTCACCGTTATTGATGGTGCCACAACAGTTTTAACAAATAAAATAGTAGGCAATTCCAATAAAGAAGGTTCAAACAACTCTGGAGGCGGCGGTTTTGAAGGCGCAAACAACACTGGAAAAGAGGCCGCCAGTATTGCTCTTGAAAATCAAATCAACATCCCTCCTACCCTAGAAAAATTTCAAGGCGAACTGGTCAACATCTTTGTAGCAAAAGATCTCGATTTTTCCTCTGTTTATAAATTAACAATCACAGGAAAAAAGAGAAACGCTTTCTCGCGTTCTACACCAGGCTATTCCTTTTTTTAATTCTCACGTTCAGAGTATATTATGCCAACAGCAAAAAACATAGAACGAGCCTCTATCGTTTTAACAAAATTAAAAATCTTAGATGACTTCCTCAATGATGAGAATTTATTTGAGATTGTTGTCAATCGCCCAGGCGAAGTGATTGTTGAGGGTCCAAATGGTTGGCAAACCCACATCTTAAAAGAGCTAACCTACAGCGAACTAGAAGGGATTGCGAAAGTTGTTGCTGCCTACACAACACAAAAAATTAGTGTAGAAAATCCCGTTCTTTCCGCAACACTGCCCAATAACGAACGCATACAAATTGTCATGCCCCCTGCTGTTGCCCCCAACACCATGAGCATGACAATTCGTAAACCTTCATCACGCACTTTTTCTCTTGAAAGTCTACACGAAAACCAGCTATTTTCTGTCACCAGAAACGTTAGTTTTACCCCCCTTGAACAAATGACAAAACGGGCAAGTGAACTCTCTGATACAGAAAAAGAGCTAACAGATCTCTTTATCGCCAAAGACTTTTGTACATTTTTAGAACGCGCTGTTGTTACACAACAAAATATCTTAATCTCTGGAAAAACCGGTTCTGGTAAAACAACCCTCTCCAAAGCTTTAATTGCAAAAATCCCTGAATATGAACGCATTCTCACCATAGAAGACACGCCCGAGCTTGTCGTTCCACACACAAACAAAGTGCAGCTCTTTTATTCAAAAGATAATCAAGGCTTAGCAAAAGCTGGAGCAAAAGAACTGCTTGAATCTGGATTGCGTATGCGCCCCGACAGAATTCTTTTGCAAGAGCTGCGTGATGGTACAGCCTTTTACTATATCCGTAATGTCAATTCCGGTCACCCAGGTTCTATCACCACCGTCCATGCCTCAACAGCACTCGCCGCCTTTGAACAAATGACCCTTTTAGTCAAAGAAAGTGACGGGGGTGGTAATTTAGCACGCGACGATATCCGCGGCTTATTAATCTCGATGATAGATGTCATCATCCAATGTAAACGTTTGGAAGGAAAATTTCGTGTAACAGAAATTTATTACGACCCTTTCAAGCGCCGTGATGCTTTTTAAAAAAAACGATACCCTCCCCCTCTTATGCCAATAGAGATTTTTTAAGAGCACAATTGATCGCTTCAGGTTCATTTTCAATGATTGAAAGTAACAAACGAGAAAAAGTATCTATAGAATATCGTCCTTGTTTCCAATCACGAATGCGCCTTACAGAAAAACCAAAAACATGCCGAAAATGATATCTATAACCCTATATTTTTTCTGATTTTTTTGACATCAATGTTTGCAAGGATATGGCTACCAAATTTTATGACATCCGCTTCACCTTTAGCTTCAGACAATAGCTTCACGAGCACCTTGTAATATACAAGATCCTGCTTTATGTGCTTTATCCATTATTATTCTTTTCGATATTCATCAAGGCGCAGTATAAAAATTTTCTTCAACGCATTCCTCTCTGATTTTGTCAAATTACCTCAAGATGATTGACTGTAAATATCTTCGATCAACACCGGAATATTTTAACCACCAAAAAAAGGTATAACCTTATATCCCCCACTTTTACTCTTATGCTTTTAAACCTAACTTTCCTTGGCTTTCTCTTAACCCTTGCATAAGACCACCAGCATCTGAATGAGTAGCAATAAAAGAAACAATATCAAATAATTATTCAGGCGATATGCCTTCTTCTTTCACAGAAATTCAATAAGCTGCCATTTCAATCACGGTTTGCATACATCATTCAATATACGGAAACACCCATAACGATAATGATGTAAATGAAAAGCTAACTTGAAGTGAATGATCAGAAATATCAAATATCCAAATGACAAAACAAATCTTACCTATCTTCAGCTATATCTCTTAACCCTTGTCACTTCTCTTAACCCTTATCACTTTTCTCAAAAGTTTTAAGCGTTTTCGCATGAAGAATATACATATCAAACGGCAATCCTCTTTCATCAACAACTTTTGTCAAAGCAATACGGATGAAATCAGACACCGTAAGTCTTAAACTTGCTAATATTTCACCGGATTTTTTTTAACGCCCTATCTATGCAGGCACATACAACATCTTTTGTCACACCCATATTAAACACCTCCTTTGATTACCTCTCTTTTACCGTATGGCTTAATAGGGCTTATACAGTATAAGGCTTTATCCTTGCCCTTACCGTATCATATCTATTGATCTTGCACGCGCTATTGCGTTGATTTTCTTCTGTTGTCTCTGTTGCAAAAACTTAACTGCCATTTGAAACTCTTTTATGCGTTCTTTATTATAAGACTGTTCTTTGGGGATTGCTTTTGATAAATCAAAACCATATTTATGAATGGCATCATGTCCAAAACGTTTATCTAAAACACTTTGTAGCTTTAAAAACTCTTGATTAACCTGCTCTGGTATCTTTGAATAACTATCACAACCAGCTTCAACATTTTTCATAAAAGTCACTGCTTCTTGTGAAAGTGACGGAACCTCAACTTTCAATCGCTCACGCTCCCGTGTAACACTATCCATATGTGTCTCATAAGAATTCTTATAAAAGGATTGAAGCTCTCTCATAGTAGAAACAGCAAGAGGAACATGATAAAGCGCTTCTTTTCGTTCTTTTCCTGTAGCCTTCAATTTATCGATAAAACGATCTGACCCACGCAGTTCGCCTGCTCTATCAGGTTCCCTTTCCAAAATATCAGGAAGTTTATCGCCTTTACCTGCTAAAATCGTTTGCTCAATCCTAAACGCAGCCTCTTGTGGATCTCTATAAATAAATGCTAAACGACTGTTTAATTTTTTAAACATATCAATGTAAGATTTTTTATTTCTAAGGGCACTTAACACCTTCTGTTCTAGATTAGAGTTATCCGTATAAGCCGCAAGGTATGGCTCTCGTTCTGTTGCTTTTGCAACAACATTCAAATCATTTTGTAATTGTTCTAGTTCTTCTTTTTGACGTTTAGCAAAACTTGTCTTTTCTCTATCCCAAGGAGTTTCAATCTTCTCTTTTTGTTGTTCCAAGCACTCTTTATTAAGATCAACGCCAAAAGCAATATTTTTGCCAATACCTTGAGAAACATCATCCCTTTTATTTTCTGTAAACTTGGTAAGGTTCTTATAGATGAGTGCAGACAGATATTCTGAATTACCAAAATGTGCTTCAATTGACGCACGTGTCATTTCTTGTCGCTCAATACCCTTCCAGTTGATATGATAACCAGCTTCACGAGCCAGTTGCACCATAAATTCACGCTGAGTACGCCCATTCCCCTCTCGAAACGGATGCAACGCATTCAACTCGCCCATGTAATACCCAGCCCTTTGGCTAAAGTCATAAGCGCCAAGACCACGCAGATACTGTTCTTTTGCAAGCTTTTTTGTAATCTTCGGTGCATAACTTTCAATCTGATTATAACTAGCAAACATACTATTGCCTTTGGCAATATCCACTAAACGAACTTGTCCCGCCCATTCATATATGTCACCAAACAGTCTTCTATGAATCTCTTTCATGTAATTCAGATCAAACTTACCACCAATAGGAGTATGTACAAATTCGAAAGATTTTACATAAGAAATCGTAGATTCTACACGTTGCAGTGTGGCTTTGTCTTTAATACCAAGCCGATTATACATCACACCAGTTTCAGGATCAGTATAAGAATCACCGCTCCCCTTATACTTCTCCACGTTTTACCCTCTCCATATAATCTGTGATGATATCACTTGTTTCAAGCTCTCCAATAATAACACGCTCCATTTGTGCAACAACCAGCGGATCTGGCTCTAATCCCTCTAAACGTTGGCTTGCCAATGCATTTTCAGCATAGAGGCGACGCAGCTTAAGTTCCTCTTCACTCAACATATTAAAACCCTCATTTGCTTACATTTATTATAGCCAAACAGACTATAGAAACAAGATTTTATTCCTTGTCTTACCCGCGTTACATCTTTTGACCTTGTACGCTCATACGCATGATTTAGCTCTTGTATACGTCTCTGTTGCAAAAACTTAACTGCCATTTGAAACTCTTTTATGCAATCTTGATCATGAGACTGTTGTTAAAAAATTGCTTTTGATAGATCATAATTTGTTTGCATAGCAAGCCAAGCACGTGCTGTGCTTACACCAGACATTTCAAGCCTAATAGCAAGATTAGCACTCATAGCGGCTTTTCCATTTAAAACTCTAGAAAGTGCTACACGAGATATACCAAGCTACTCTGCTGCTTCATTAACGGATAAACCAAGCTCTTTGATCACATCTTCTCGCAATAATTCACCGAGATGTGAAGGATTCTTCATCATTGTTTAGACCTGCTTTTTGATGACAATCCAGATAATCAACCATTTCCACATCTATGCTATCAAAGCGAAATATTACGCAACAATTTCCATTTACAGTAATTGACTAATAATCCTTGAAATCACCCTTTAGCAGATGTAATTAAAAGGATGGATAACTCAAATCTTTTGGCGATACATCTCCTTCAAGAGCACTTAGAATACGCTTTAATTTTTGAGCATGGGTGGTTCTAATCCCTTTAGTCGTGCCAATATTATAGCAGGATTCAATCCTTTTAGGTTTAAATCTTAAAATCATAAATGAATATAGAGTGTACCCCTCCAAGATACAAAAAATGTTCATTATTTTTACATCACACGGCTTTTTTTACTTTATAAACATTAGAACTGTCGTGAAAAAATTGCTCATTCTCATCTCTTTCTCATTATTCTACTAATTATTGGAAAAGTATAAGTTCATAATTAGGAGGAGCTAAACGTAATAGGAGCGTATCATATCTCCAATTGGCAGCGGCACCTAGAAACATCAAGATGATATAACCACAATGACCATTGCTGTTTGATGTTCATGGGGCGCTGCACCCGCTGTATATCGAGTAAAAAGAATGAATAACACTAATAACCCCCTACAAACTCTGTTAAACTAATAACCGGTTTACGAATAAGTAAAAGAAAAAGGAAAATCAAAAAAAGGCATATTTTTCATATTTTACGAACTATAGAGAAATCTATACGCATTGTAGTTATTAGAATTAGACTTTTCCCTTTTTTATTTAATTTGTTCGTAGATAGAGTATCCATTACCGTTATTACATCACTAACAGAGTTAATAATCATACCTTTTGTAATTGCCAAAATCCCGCATTAAAATCAGACCTTTATTCAAAGATGATCTGATAATTTTCTCAAAAAATTCAAGATTCCTCAAAGCACAGCACCCACGTGTGCATCATGTTGCGTAATAACATCCATCAACTCTGTTACGACCGCATCCAACACTTCTCGTGCATCGCCTTCAGCCATAAGGCGGATAACCGGTTCAGTTCCAGAAGCACGGATAACGAGGCGTGCTTCTTTTCCCAACTTTTTCTCTGCTTGATCAATAGCCGTTTTAACAGGATTTTTTTTCAGGACATTTTTATTTTTAATCGTTAAATTTTTTAAAATTTGCGGTACAGGTTCAAACCGTTTACACAATTGGCTCATAGGACTTTGGCTTTCTTTCATA
This sequence comes from Bartonella sp. AP40SXNS, assembly GCF_042195825.1. Lineage (NCBI taxonomy): Bacteria > Pseudomonadati > Pseudomonadota > Alphaproteobacteria > Hyphomicrobiales > Bartonellaceae > Bartonella > Bartonella sp. AP40SXNS. Next base: position 135,981 of record NZ_JBHIPB010000003.1, on the reverse strand, counting down.
CAGGCTAAAACCTGCAAGGCAGCCACCAAGCCATCACCCGTTGTGCCAAAATCACTGAGCACAATATGCCCAGAAGCCTCACCACCAACATTATATCCCTTTTGGCGCATGGCATCGACAACATAACGGTCTCCAACTTTTGTCCTTACAAGGTGCAACCCTTTGCCGTTCAAGAAACGCTCTAGTCCAAGATTTGACATAATTGTTGTAACAACACCATTGCACCGTAATCGTCCCATTTTATGCCAATTTTCAGCAATTACAGCAATCAACTGATCTCCATCAACCGTTTGTGCTTTTTCATCAACAATGAGAACACGATCTCCATCTCCATCAAGAGCAATACCCACATCAGCACGTACTTCATGCACTTTTCGTTTTAAAGAACTTAAATCGGTTGACCCACATTTTTGATTAATATTGGTACCATTTGGCTCATCATGAATAGCAAAAACCTCAGCCCCCAATTCCCATAAAGCACGAGGAGCCGCTTTATAAGCCGCCCCATTGGCACAATCCACAACAATACGCACAGCATCCAAGCGAACATCGCGCGGCAGAGTTCGTTTGGCATATTCAATATAACGATAAATATCCCCTTCAACCCGTTTTGCATAACCAATTTCGGCAGAACTTGCTAAAGATTTTGAAAGATCTGTATCGATTAATTGTTCAATTTTCGCTTCCATATCATCTGAAAGCTTAAAACCATCAGGACCAAAAAGTTTAATTCCATTATCATAGAAGGGGTTATGAGAAGCAGAAATCATCACCCCAAGATCCGCGCGCAAAGAGCGGCAAAGCATTGCAACAGCAGGTGTTGGCACTGGACCCAATAAAAAAGCTTCCATCCCCGCAGCAGTCAATCCTGAAACCAAAGCGTTTTCCAACATATAGCCCGATAATCGTGTATCCTTTCCAATCACCACACGACGTGATTGATGTTGTGAGCGGAATAAAACCCCTACCGCCATCCCTACCTTCATAGCAAAATCGGGTGTCATCGGAAATGAATTGGCTTTCCCCCGAATTCCATCTGTACCAAAATATTTTTGTACCATACCTCTTTCCTTTAATATCTACTTTTTCCCTTTGACTTTTTTAAACCCCTAAAAGCCCCCTTGGTACAATAGTCCTCCTCTCCCCGTATAAAATCAGATCATTGATCTTAAACCTTCATGCATTTAGACAATCAAGCCCCCTATTCACCATCTACACATCTAAACCACTCTCAAACAATTATGTTACACCCTCACACATAAAAGAAATATTATCTCCTCAAAATGCTCTACACATCCCTTTAACACAACCAACGGATAATCTCACACACTTGCTAAATCCGTAAAGAAACTCAGCACCAAACCTCATACCCTACCAAATCAGCAAGAAAATCTATCACCTAACCTTACAACCCCTACCACATTAGAAAAGCAACAGTACACCTCGCCTTGTAGCATGCTAAAGCCGTCATCATACAACGGCTTTGCTTAATTTTTTTGCTTCCATATTTTTGCAAATATTGCAAGAAAGGCGCAAACAAAGCTTGCGCCTTTCTCAAAAAATTTAGAAGTTTTCCTAAAACATCGTCACTCAAGCGTTCTTAAAAGGCTCCTATTTTCCTTTATCATGTCCCACCGTATTTGACTTTTTTTCTGCACTGCTTTTACTTTTAGAGCGGTTGACTGATTTTGTGGTACCTTTTGTGCTTTGCGCTTTTTTCTCAGTCTCATCCGATTGCACTTTTTTAGACTGAAGCTCCTTAGGTTCAACATCACTGGATTTTGCTGTTTTCTTCCCTACAGCTCCCTCTGCCTTACCCTCTTCTAGTTTATCAGTCTCTACCTTATGAGTTGCTATTTTAGGCGCTGTTTCAGCGTCTTTTTCCTCTGCGCCTGCTGTCTCTACCCTCACTGTTCCAGTTTTCGGAACAGAGGATCCCCGTGGTGCAGCATTCTCATCTTTCTGTGTGCGTGAAGGAGGCTTTCCTGCAATAACTTCGTTAATTTCAGCTCCCGTTAAAGTCTCATATTCCAACAAACCTTGTGCCAAAGCAAACCATTCTTTTCTTTTTGTTTTCAAAATTTCTGTAGCATTTTTATAGGCATCATCAATAAGCTTACGCACTTCCATATCAATCATGCGCGCTGTTTCTTCAGAAACGTTTTGTGTTCGCGCAACAGAATGACCCAAAAAGACTTCATCTTGGTTATCTCCATAAGCAACATTCCCAAGCAGATCAGAAAATCCCCATCGTGTGATCATTGCGCGCGCTAATTTGGTTGCTTGTTCAATATCAGAAGAAGCACCGGAGGTGATATTTTCCTTTCCAAATTTCAATTCTTCAGCCACACGTCCACCCATCATAATGGCCAGACGAGAAATCATCCAACGATAACTCATGGAATAGCGATCACCTTCAGGCAATTGCATCACCATTCCCAAGGCCCTTCCCCTTGGGACGATTGTTGCTTTGTGGACAGGATCAGCAACTGGCACATTAAGAGCCACAATAGCATGTCCTGCTTCGTGATAGGCAGTGAGTTCTTTTTCTTCTTGTGTCATAGCGGTTGAACGACGCTCAGCCCCCATCATCACCTTATCTTTCGCATCTTCGAATTCTTGCATTGTCACGACTCTTTTATTACGGCTTGCAGCCATAAGAGCAGCTTCATTGACCAGATTCATCAGATCCGCACCGGAAAATCCTGGTGTACCTCTTGCCAAAATCTTCAGATCAACGTTGGGCGCTAAAGGCACATTGCGCACATGCACTTTCAAGATTTGTTCGCGCCCAGAAACATCAGGGTTTGGCACAACAACTTGCCGATCAAAACGCCCTGGTCTCAATAAAGCGGGATCAAGCACATCAGGACGGTTTGTCGCAGCAATAAGAATAATACTTTCATTGGGCTCAAACCCATCCATTTCAACAAGCAACTGATTTAAGGTTTGCTCGCGTTCATCGTTTCCCCCTCCAAGTCCTGCACCCCGATGGCGCCCAACAGCATCAATTTCATCGATAAAGATAATACAAGGGGCATTTTTTTTAGCCTGTTCGAACATATCACGCACACGGCTCGCCCCAACACCTACAAACATTTCAACAAAATCAGACCCTGAAATGGTGAAGAATGGCACATTGGCTTCACCAGCCACAGAGCGTGCGAGCAAAGTTTTACCGGTTCCTGGAGGACCAACAAGCAAAACACCGCGTGGAATACGGCCTCCTAAACGTTGAAATTTTTGTGGTTCGCGTAAAAATTCAACAATTTCTTGAAGATCTTGCTTTGCTTCTTCAACACCGGCAACATCTTTAAAAGTAACACGTCCTTGCGCTTCATTAAGCAATCTTGCTTTTGACTTCCCAAACCCCATTGCACCACGTGATCCATTTTGCATTTGCCGCATAAAAAAGACCCACGCCCCCACGATAATAATAACAGGCAATAAGGAAAAGAGGAGATTGAGGAAAATACTATTTCCAGAGCTTTCAGGAATAGCTTTAACATTGACGTTTTTGCTTTCCAATTTTTGTATCAAACCTGGATCTCGTGGAGCATAGGTTGAAATAGTTCTATGTTCAATGGTTTTTCCTGTTAATTTTTGACCCTGAATGGTCACAGATTTCAACTCATTATTCTCAACTTTTTGCAAAAATTCAGAATAAGAGACCTCTCCACCACCAGAACGTTGACTATCTCCATTAAAGAAAGAAAACGACACAATCAAAATCAAAGCAATAACTCCCCAAATGAGGAGAGAGCGGTAATTGGAATTCATATTCAGCCCACTTAATCAAATATAGATTTCAAACAGTTCCCCTTAACATATAACCTTGTCAGCCCCTTGCCAAGGGATGAGAAGCTGTTTATTTTCTTTTAGAGTAATTTTTCTTTATCTTTTCACCTCAATATTAAAAAAAGGTTCCACAACATTTACCACAGCAGCATCTTCTCGCGAAGAAAGCCAATCGAAAGGTGCCATAATCCGCTTGATGATAACATTTTTATGAACAACTGCTTGAGAAATCAACTCTGGAATATCACACCCTTTGTCATTTGAGATCATCACCAGCGATTGTAAAGAGGGAAAATGAGGCTTTTCAAGCTCAAAATCGCTATTTTTTAATAAAAATTTCAGCTGTTCTAAATTTGCGGCTCCAACCTTTATAGCCTCATATCCATGATTTGTGATATGATAGCGCCCATCCCATATAAAAGTTTTATCTGGCTCAACGATAGCCTCTTTTATATTTCGCCCTTCACGCCACAAAGAAATTCCCTGCTTGTTATATTCAATAACAGAGCCCGCATAAGTAAAACGCTTCTTTTCTGGAGAATCGAGACAGAGTTTTTGAACAAGCATGCTTAATTTCTGATTGGGGAGCAAATAAAATCCCCCTCCCATCAGCACAGCAAAGAGCCCCACCACGAAAGGAAAACTGGAATGTTTCTGTAAAAATAGCGCAGGCTTTGCTATGAAACAACGTCCATGTTGGACAGTAATATCCAGTGCTAAGATCAAATCGGCAATATTTTGCGCGTGTTGACGACGCTGCAATGCGGCTTCATTTATTTTTTGAGCAATATAAGACAATTTTTGTGGAGAAAGAGATTGACGCACACGCACACGTTCAAAATTGCGATCTTCATTGGTTGGATCATCAATCCATGTTTGTCCTTGTAAGCGTAAATAATTCCGTAATGTTTGGCGTTTTACACCAAGGAGTGGACGAATCAAACGCACTTTTCTATGCAACAACGCCTCGCGCGGAATACAGGATAAACCACGTTCATAGAGCGGACCATCGTTTTTTTCGGAAATATTTTTTCTTGTTTTTCTGGCATGAAACTCATCACGTATACCCTCGGCTTCACCGCGCAAAATACCAGCAAAACCACTGGCATAAACCTCATCGCGCATGGTAACAGCTTCACTATATAAAGCACCTCTGTTCTTTTGGAGACGTTGATACCGCATTTGATAGGTTTCAACCTGATCATTGAGTGTATGGCCCGTCATAATAACTGATGCGCCTTGTTTTTGTGCTTCTTTAACCAAGAGATCGTAGCGTGCAACACGCGCGCTGGAAGCAATATGCGTCTTTGGCTTTTCGCCTTCCCATCGCACAGTGATATGTTGAATATCATGGACACGACAAATTTTCGCAACAGTTTTTGCCTCACGCATCGATTCTTTACGCAATTGATGATCAACCGTGACAACAATCATTTCTGGAGGAAATGCGAGAGTTTCCAAATGCTCTTTGACCAAAAACATCAAAGCCAAAGAATCACTTCCCCCTGAGACGGCAAGAATCAACTTCTGACATGGAATAAAATCCGATGTTTTAAAGAGATTTCTTGCCAGTCTAACGCACACCGAAAACGACCTCGCTGTTTATTTTGCAGGTTTACAAAAAACAGATGCTAATGTTTGTTGACGTTTTGATTTTTTCACAAAATGAGCACAATTGTCTTTATTTGGCTCAAGAGCGACCATACTTCTTGCTAATTTCAGTAAAATCTCGGAGGTATAGAGCTTCTTTTTATCTGCATACCATGCGGTAAGATAAACTTGTGCTGCTTCATGATAGCGTTTTTGTCCCAACAAAGATTCGGCCAACCAAAATAAAGCATCATCACTCAAAGAATCTTTTTTGTAACGATTTTGAAAAGCGCAAAAGCTTTTTTCAGCATCAACATAGTTAGCAGAACGAATAAAATCATACCCTTCCTTATACAAAGCTTTAGAAGAAGAAAGATTGTCACTCTGATGTGCTTCAATTGGAGCACTTACTTCATGCGCTTTGTTAAAAGGTTGACTGTTTTCATGGTCATGGCTCTCCACCTTAGCTTCCACAGCAGCAACCTTTGTCTGGTCACCTGTACTATGGTCCTGCTCCATCTCTTCCTTTACAGTCTGAGATTTTTCATCTATAGCAGACTTTTCAAAAGAACAAGAATAAACAGAAGAGGCTTCTGTATCAAAAAGCTCGTGAAACTGCTTGTTAACATTTTTTAAACTGTTATGCTCAAGCACCATTCGTATCTTATGCAAAAGCTTATCTAAATCATAATCTTTAAATAAAGCCTGTTGATTCTCTAAAATAATCCCTTGGTGCTCCGCAACACTAGTAGCTTTTTCCGCCGCGCTAGATGCTGCTTTATCAGCTGCTTCAGGTGCTTCTTTCACTGCATCAACAGGCTTATCAACAGCGTCAGTGGCTTTTTTCTCCACATCAGATGCTGCTTTATCAGCTGCTTCAGGTGCTTTCTTCACAGCATCAACAGCCTTATTAACGGCGTCAGTGGCTTTTTCTATCACATCAGATGCTGCTTTATCGGCTGCTTCAGGTGC
>NZ_JBHIPB010000003.1:110478-129521 GCF_042195825.1 Bartonella sp. AP40SXNS | reverse complement strand
GGTGCTTCTTTCACTGCATCAACAGCCTTATTAACGGCGTCAGTGGCTTTTTCTATCACATCAGATGCTGCTTTATCGGCTGCTTCAGGTGCTTCTTTCACTGCATCAACAGCCTTATTAACGGCGTCAGTGGCTTTTTCTATCACATCAGATGCTGCTTTATCGGCTGCTTCAGGTGCTTCTTTCACGTCATCAGTTGCCTTATCAACTGCATCAACTTTATCCGTATCATGTGCAGGATATTCGGAAGCCTTTCGTGCTGCACTTTGAACAAGTGAAGTAGAACAAGCTATAAAAACCCCCATATAAAAGAGTGTTTTCCAATTGATTTTACGATACATTCTTTTCTCCCCTTAAGAGCTTATTGAATAGTTGAAACAAACAATCTTCTTTTTAATGACTATTCATGTCATTCAACGTTGTCACAGCACGTCGATTTTGATTCCAACAGGAAATATCATCACATACTGCTACAGGTCTTTCTTTTCCGTAAGAAATTGTCTGAATCCGTTGTGCAGACACACCTAGAGACACCAAATAGTTTCGCACAGCAACAGCACGGCGCTGTCCAAGTGCCAAGTTATATTCACGTGTTCCCCTCTCATCAGCATGACCTTCGATCATAATAGAATAATAAGGATAATGAAGCAACCATTCTGCTTGGCGCGTTAAAACACGTTCAGCATTAGCATCAAGTGAAGAAGAATCGAGACCAAAAAACACGCGATCACCCACATTAACCGTAAATTCTTGTCCTGAGCCTGGTGACACCTGATTCAAACCAGCATCATTCATATAAGCGCCATTCATACCGTTAAGTGCACCAACATTTTTTTTGCCACACCCACCCAAGCATAGTGAGAAAAGAAAGAGGATAGCTAAGGAATGAGAGATGTTTTTTTTGGTAGAGCGCATAGTCCGTTTCTCCTTGAATTTCGTAAAGAAGGGTCAATTCTTAAAAATATTTTTAAGAATAACCGTTAATTCCTAATGAAGACGAAATTTTTTCTGTTTTTTTTCGTCCTCATTTTTACTTTTGAGTCTCTGCCAATTTTTCTTCTCTTTGGCCATTCCTCTAACATTTCCATAAGAAATGTTTCCCTTATGCGTCATGGCTTTTTATGCATCATCTTGATCTTGATCTTGACGATTTTTTTGCAGCGCGTTCAGCTTTGCAAAAACTTTATCAGCGTCAAAAGTCTTATGCAGATTTTCTTCACTCTCATTTTCCTCTAGAGCAGCGTTTTCCGTCACAGAAGCGGGAAGCAACGACCTATCTTCTTCTGCAGCAACAGGGCGATTTTTCGCCGCACGCTGGAGCTCAAAATCTAAATCGATTTGCGAACACAAACCAAGCCCTACAGGATCAAGAGGAACCAAATTCGCACTATTCCAATGGGTTCTAAGGCGGATTTGTTCAATTGTCGCTTTTGTTGTCCCAATCAACCGTGCAATTTGTGCATCTTTCAACTCGGGATGGTTCGTCACCAACCATAGGATACCATTGGGACGATCTTGGCGTCGAGAAAGAGGGATATAGCGCGCCCCTTTACGTTTTTTTTCAGGAATATGCACCCTCGATTGAGAAATTTTCAAGCGTGCGTTTTGATCAGCCTCCACCCGTGCAATTTCACTGCGCGTCAATTGCCCAGAACTAATCGGATCTAAACCTTTAATACCATAAGCCGCATCACCATCGGCAATAGCTTTTACTTCCAAGACATGCAATTTACAAAATTCTGCAATCTGATCAAAAGAAAGAGCTGTATTATCAACCAACCAAACAGCTGTTGCTTTGGGCATCAAAAGTTGCGTTGCCATTTTTATAAATCCTCTTCTGCGCCTCTTCTATGAGGCAGGTTACCGCCCACTCAAGAGCACTGGAACTTTTTATATGCTTAGGTCTCTCCAACCACTCCTAAAACAAAGCGCGGCATGGAATAAACCATTTTGCTATGAAATTACATTCTGTTATAGCGTTATTTTTGCTCAACGACAAGAGATCTCTCTTGTAATGATCCTCAACTAAGGTCTCTTTACCTTTAAGATGAATTTTCTTATAAAGGGTTTATTCGATTATTTCACCTCATGCTGTGGCACATTTATTCTGGTGGGATGCGAGCTTTATCGCCTTAAATTCTAAAAAGTGTCCAACTGGAAAGAAAGCCCTCAAACAGGAAGGAAAACTATGGCAGGCCATTCACAATTTAAAAATATTATGCACCGTAAAGGGCGTCAAGATGCTATGCGCTCGAAAATATTTTCTAAGCTTGCGCGCGAAATTACCGTAGCAGCAAAACAAGGTGCTCCTGATCCAGCCATGAATCCACGTTTAAGGCTGGCTGTTCAAAATGCCAAAGCACAATCGATGCCGAAAGATAATATTGAACGCGCAATTAAAAAAGCGTCAGGCACCGATGTCGAAAATTATGATGAAGTGCGCTATGAAGGCTATGGGCCAGGCGGCGTTGCCGTCATTGTTGAAGCTTTAACCGATAACCGCAACCGCACTGCTTCAAATGTGCGCGCCGCCTTCACAAAATCAGGAGGAGCCTTAGGGGAAACAGGTTCTGTAAGTTTCATGTTTAATCGGATTGGTGAAATAATCTATAAGCCAGAAGCAGGAACAGCCGATAACATCATGGATGCAGCAATTGAAGCCGGTGCTGAAGATGTACAATCAGAAGAAACCGGACATCATATTACCTGTGCATTTGAAGATATTGGTGAAGTTTCAAAAATGCTTGAAGCAAAACTTGGTGAAGCAGAATCGATTAAAACAATTTGGAAAGCCACCACCCTTGCACCAATAGATGAAGAAAAAGCTTTATCTGTTTTACGACTGATTTCAACATTAGAAGAAGATGATGATGTGCAAAATGTTTATGCCAATTTTGATATCAGCGATGAGATTTTGGCAAAATTATCTGTATAATTTCCATCATTTGCACAAGCCCTCTCTTCATTCATGAGGGCTTCAAAAGCATTTGTCACCCCTCCTATCCGCACAATAAAAGCCCCGCGTCAATAGCGGGGAAAATCTGTCTGTACAACAAGAAACCACAATCAATTCCAGAAAACATAATCCCAAAAAGAAAAGCATACACAAAACTCTGTAGTCTCACGCCTTTCTTACATGCCCAAAAGATTATCCCTATATTCCTCTCTATTCGATCTTGTTGTTCTTTAAGATTAACCTCCCCGCCTTCAAGTGATGAAAATGATCTAGCCTGTAAAAAATTCGAATTTTCTTAACGTATTCCTATGACGAAGCACCCATGAAATTCACTTTAAACTTAAGACTCAACAAACATGCACTCCCCTAAATATTCGCCACACACTTAAAAACACTTAGAATATATCAAGAAGGTTTATACGTCCTATATCCCCACACCTCAAAGGGCAGTGTTTTTACAACATCACAGAATAAAAATAAGCAAATGGAAAGCCAGAGCTGATTGTTTAGCAAAGTATTGTACAAAAAGCCAGTACATCTCTCTAATCTGTTGCGGATAAATTTTTGACTTTATGGCATTAACTTTATGACATCGTATGTTTTTAAAATAACGTCATTTATCTTAAAATCTGTCCTTTTGCTCTTACCGATCAATCAATATTCAGACCTAAAACAACCGCGTACTCGAATAAAATACATCAGAGAGCAACAGCCCCCTGACAAGACCAAATTCTTCACAAACAAAATTGAAGAGGAAGTTTAAAAAAATATATATAGCGACACTTTTAATAAAAAGTTGAAATCTAGAGACTTCAGAATTTTCGACTCTATTTTTTCAAGGTATTGTTTTGAATTTTTTAAGCATTTTCCCCCAAGGAAATTCCATTATCGATCAACAACCGTAGATGATAGATGAAATCTACATAAATCCCCATGCCCACTATAACCAATTCCTGCTTTTAAATAATTAAAAACTATTGAGACTGTATTCCTTCTATATTCTGTTTTTAAGCATTTTGTTTTACTGTATATTGAGCAATGGCGACCATGCTGGATCCGAAGCATCATTGGGTGTAGGGAGTTGTCGTTCATTGCGTCCGGTAATGTCAATCGTATAGATTTTTGGTCCCATACCGGGATTTTTGCGAAAGAACATCAGCACACGACCATTGGGGGCCCACGTTGGTCCTTCATTATGAAAACCCGTGGTTAAAATTCGTTCTCCTTGTCCATCTGGGCGCATAACACCGATAGAAAATTGTCCGCTTAATTGTTTTGTAAAGGCGATATAGTCACCCCGTGGAGACCAAATAGGTGTTGAATAACTCCCCTCGTTTGAAGAAATACGTTGAATATCACTCCCATCTGCATTCATTTTATAGATTTGCGGCTTTCCGCTACGATCTGAAGAAAAAACAATTTGTTTGCCATCCGGTGAATAAGAAGCAGAAGTATCAATAGCAGAAGTTGTTGTAAGTCGCGTCATCGTACGGGTTCGTAAATCCATGGTGTAAAGATTGGCACTCCCATCATTTTGTAACAAACTCATGATGACTTTTTGTCCATCAGAAGAAAAACGCGGAGCAATTGTCATGTTATTAAACGTTCCAATCAACTCTCTTTGCCCCATTTCAATTTGTTGGAGATAAACATGAGGTACTTGATTTTCCTCATAAGCCATATAGGTCAATTCTTGTCTTTTTGGGGAAAAACGCGGTGTAAGCACCAATTCACTTCCATCGGACATATAAATCAAATTTGCTCCATCTTGATCCATCATGGCTAAGCGTTTAATGCGTGCATTTTGAGGTCCTGTTTCATCGATAAAAACAATTCTTGTATCAAAATAACCACTTTCTCCTGTCATCTCACTATAGATCTCATCTGCAATTATATGGGCCACACGCCGCCACCGTTCTGTCGCGGTATAAAAACGCCGTCCTTTCAGTTGTCGCTCTCCAAAAACATCCCATAAACGAAAATCGACTCTCAATCGTCCATCGATTTCTCTCATGACTTGCCCCGTCACCAAACCTTGCGCTTTTATTTTCTGCCAATAAGCAAAATGCGGTTGTTTATTAGGACTAGAAGTGTTTTCAACAAAATTTGCTTTATCAAGCGGTAAAAAAAGCCCCGACCGTTCCAGATCGGCTGTCACCACAGCCGTTATTTTAGATCCAATCGAATCATTGGAAATAAAGTCTGTAATTGCAATGGGAATGGGATTAAAATCAGCGCTTGAAATCGTCCCTTTCAATTGCGCATAAACCAATGAAATATTTGAAAGCCACAACCCACAAGTGACAATAAACCAAGCAAAAACTTTATATCTCGTTATAGTCATCATGGAATGCGTCCTTTCGTTAAGCGATTTTTTTATCATCTTATTTCTTGGAGGGGATCAACATTAAAGTCAAAACCTTGCCCCCACAGGCCATATTGATCACGTGGGAGATCTGCATAAGGTTGGCATGAAAAAACAGCCGCGTATACCTGCCTTATCATAATAGCTTGTTGACTCTCAAGACCGCTTACAGGATCAATGATAGGATCACCCACAACCATTCCTTCACGGTCCAAATAAAATCGCAACCGCACGACCGGACGGTTCTTTAAATCGCCACCAAGCGCTACAAGTTTAAGCTTCTGTTGAATACACCCCCCAACAATATTGACCAATGTTTGTGCCATTTTTGTGGTATCATTAATATTTTTTCTTGCACCCAAAGCTTCTGGTGTATGAGAACGTTTTGCTCCTCCTCCTTGTGACCGCGCACGATTGAGCAAATTATTTTCCTCCATGGCCAGAATATCTTCAATGGTCTGTTTCTCTTGGTGTTTCTTGCTAAGCTTTGGCGTATTTTGATTCAATGCCGCCTTATTTTTCATTGTAGATTCTTCGTCAAATTTTGGTTTCAACTGTGGAAGAAGAATTTTTTCTGGAAGCACAATTTTGGGAACTTGATGAACCACCTGCTCTGCCGGTACTTTTTGTACCGTTGGAGTCAATTCTTTTGGCGATACCATCTCTTCATTTTTGTGCAAAGGCTTAAGCGCAGTCTCGGGTGCATCCTCCGGCACTCTTACAGGCATCTCAGGTGCAAGCTTTGGCGCATCTTCCGGTACTCTTACAGGCATCTCAGGTGCAACCTTAGGCTCATCTTCCGGTACTCTTACAGGCATCTCAGGCGCAATCTTAGGCTCATCTTCCGGTACTTTCAAAGGTATCTCAGGTGCAACCTTGGGCTCATCTTCCGGTACTCTCACAGGCATCTCAGGCACAACCTTAGGCGCATCTTCCGGTACTCTCACAGGCATCTCAGACACAACCTTAGGCGCATCTTCCGGTACTCTCACAGGCATCTCAGGCACAACCTTAGGCGCATCTTCCGGTACTTTCAAAGGTATCTCAGGTGCAAGCTTTGGCGCATCTTCCGGTACTTTCAAAGATATCTCAGACGCAACCTTGAGCTCATTCTCTGGTTCTTTTGAAATCTCTTCTGTTTTTGCTTCTAATAATTCTGGTTTTGTAAGTTCTGGTGCAAATGTTTCTGACGTGTTCTCGCTTGATGGTGACGATGCTGTTTCAACGGGACGCAGCTTTTCCTTTGGTTGAAATGGTGCAAGACTATCTATTTGTCCCTCTCCAATATGGCGTGCATCTTCTTTCTCTTGTGGTTGCATAGTTGGTTTTACGGCAGGGATTGCGCGGATAGGAGCCTTCACGGCTCCTTGTTGAGAAGAAAACTCGTCCACCAAAGGAGCAAGAGTAATGGGAATTGCTTCCAATGGTTGTGGTAAAGAGACAGAGCTTGTAAACTGAATAGCTCCCCAACTGAGAAAAATGACATGGACCACAAGGGATAAAGCCAAGCCTCGTTTCATACTATGATAAGAGTCTTTGTTCATTCTTTATGCCTTATTTACGCCTTACATTTTTTCATTTTTAATCACTCTATGCTCTTTTAAAAAAAATTAAGAACAACCGGTTATACGCAATTTTATTACTTATTATTTATTGTGCTAAACTTGCTAACGCAACTTGAGAAAACCCCGTTTTTTGAATATCCGCCAGCAGTTTTAATACTTGTTGATATTCAACAGTTTTAGCAACACGCACAAAAACCCGTTGATCTTTTTGTGTAGCATCTGCTTCCAGAAGAGTTTTCAGGTGTGTAATCAGGGCCTGCGACGTTTCATAATAATCTTGATTAATGGCAAAGCGCCCTTGCGCATCAAGTGAAACCGTAAGAGGTGTTTTTTGAGCTCGTACGGGACCCGCTTGACTACGAGGCAAATCTAGAGGAACACCGTTCACTAAAAGGGGGGCAGAGACCATAAAAATAATCAACAAGACCAGCATGACATCCACAAAAGGAGTGACATTGATCTCACTCATCAGTTGGCTTCGTGAATGATGCCGCCTACGTGTATTTTTGCGAGAAGAAGAAGCAACAGAAACGCCCATAGGATAAGATCCTTTTTATAAAGAGGAAGGTGCTGTGCGTGTTTCATCAATACGCCGCGATACAATTGTTGAAAATTCATCAGCAAAATTTTCTATTTGTGCAATGATGCGCGCACTTTCATGAGTCAACTTGTTATAAGCAATAACAGCTGGAATTGCTGCAAACAAACCAATAGCGGTTGCCAAAAGCGCTTCTGCAATCCCTGGCGCGACAATGGCAAGTGATGTATTTTGAGAAGCTGAAATAGAAAGAAAAGACTCCATAATACCAATAACTGTTCCAAAAAGTCCGATAAAAGGTCCCGCAGACCCCAGTGTCGCAAGAAAACTTAATTTTGATTCTATTTTTTCACTTTCACGTCCCAGCGTCAAATCCATAGCCTTATCAATTCTGCTCTGCAAACTTTTCGATGTATGGGTCCCTTTTTCAAGAGATTTTTTCCATTCAACCATTGCTGCCATAAAAACTGCGGATATACTATTGGTACGTTGACTTTTACATGATGCATAAAGATCTTCTAGCGCTTTGCCAGACCAAAATGTGCGTTCAAACTGCTTTATTTCACGCCGTATTCTCCGATACGTAAAAATTTTATCAAAAATAATTGCCCAACTCCAGATGGAAGCGAGCAGCAATCCGATCATAACACCTTTCACGATCCAACTCGCTTGCATAAACAAATGCAACATTCCAATTGTTTCTGGATTCGTTAGTTCACCATGCGGCATAATTTTTGTCCCTCTAAATGAAAGATGCATTTTTTTAAATTTTATAAAACAGATTATTTTATATTTTCTAAATTTAAGTAAAGACTCTAGTCTCACATAAATCCATGCGCTAAAACAAGACTTGTTTCTTAACTTTCCTTAAAAAGTGATGACGAGAAATATCCCTCAATGCACATCCCCCTCATTTCACAACAGCATTTATGAAAAATATAACGATCAGGGCTTCTCCATAAATGCTATAAAAATAAAAGATATAAAAATGCATGATATTAAATCTATTATGCACCACCATCTTTACGCTTATGAAAAGAACGCTAAATCATCATACGCGTTTCCAGCTTAAAATACAGCGATAAGTCTTAGCACTTGAAAAGATTCGTAAGAGGTATTTTATTTCTTTCTTAAGTGTTTTTGTGTCCACTCACCAACTCCGCTTGTGACATGTAAGAAAATGTTTTTTATTAATTCGCGGCAATAGAGCTTGAAAAGAAAAAATTTTACAAGTTTCAGAATTATCTGAAAGTGACAACGCAATGAATTATCATTGTAAATAAATATGTTATCATCATAAAAGATGACGCTTTGCCTCAGGCTATTATTTCTCTCATTTTCCATCGAATTGAATACGGGGTACACCATCGGGCACAAAAAACGACAATAAACCACCCTACAACACCTCACAACAATGCGCCTCACCCATGCACCCCCGACGTCCTATGTAATCTAGTGTAAGTCTCATGTAATCTCACTGTATTGTGAATTAGCCCCTTTCAATGCCTATCATCTCTCTGGCACCATGGTATAACGTACAAGCTTCTGTGACATGAAAAAAGCCTTTTCACATTTTTACTTCATCAAAACCGGCTTCTTCGCTCTCTTTGCTCACTTGCGATATTTGATCGTTATTGCATTGCGAATGATCCATAAGGAACATTTTTACAATTTTTTCAATGATTTATATTGTTCTCTTATGATGTGTAAGCAAATGATTTTAATTGTTTCAACATGAACAGATTTGAAATGAAAGTATTTTATTCTATTCCTATTAGGGTTTGTGCCCATGATAAGTGATAATTTATCTTTCTAAGTCAATACATTATATAGAATAATATGCTGTTGAAACTTTAAATGCAAAAATGCATTTCTGCTTTGTATACATTGATCTCTCACTCATTCACTACGCTTAGAAGCGCACATAAAGTCATGCATGATGGATAGAAATGGATGAAACACGCGCTCTTGTGATGCCAAATGACAATCCAGTAAAAAAACAAATCAAATTGCTTAAAAACACCCTTTGGGTGTTTTGAGACAGTTTTCGACCTAATAGCTTATTATCACTTTATTGCAATATGGTGCTGGGTATGTGCATTTTTATAAAAATAAATCTTAATCCATTTTTATTTCTTTTTATATTTTGTACTTTTTCGCTGCTTTCCGATGCCAACAAACCTTTCTTCAAAAAAAAGAAAATATCTTGAGTTTATAGAAGAAAATGGATGATATGACATTGTTTTTGAATCATAACATGGATGAGGTGTGTTTAATTTTGTGGGATATCATCTTCAATTTATTGTAGTTATTGTAGCAGAGGTGCTTTCTTTTGCTGTATCGTGTAACCTTGTTAGAAAACATCTAGGCTATGATAAATGTATAGTCTTAGATTATAGATTACTTTATATCTGCTGATCTCTCCTGAAACTGCTAATTCAATGAATAACACTTTTAACCAAGCATTTTTGCAAAAAGTTCTTTGGGTAAACGTCGCGGTTTTGCCTCCTCATTAATCAGAGCAATTTCAACTTTGGCTGTTACCAACGTAGTCGCCTCATGCAAAATAGATTGCTCCATAAAAAAGCGTGCCCCTTGGATATGATTAACACGTGTTTTAACGACTAAAAGATGATCAATTTTAGCGGGTCTTGAAAAATTAATTTCCATATGACGAACAACAAAAAACAATTTTTCCCCCTCACCCCCTGCTGCTAACATCTTATTATTAAAACCGGTATCCCGTAAAAACTCTGAACGTCCTCGTTCAAAAAACTCAAGATAACGCGCATGATAAACTACACCGGAAAAATCTGTATCCGCAACATAAACGCGGACCTGAAAATTATGAAAAGCACTTGTATGATTTCTCTTGAAAGGAGTCACTTCTGTCATCTACTTCACGTCCCATAAAATCATTGAATAGAGCAAATTATTTATAGATCAAAAGATTGAACACATTTTTGTGTTGATGTTATGAAAAGCAAAAGCACAAAATCCTCAATCTTTCCAAATCTTTTTGGTCAGAAACTGCTAAAACAAGCACATTTCTTGTATTTATAACCTTGCGATACAATATTCACGCAATTTTTTTAAAGAAAATGTCTTATTTTTTAAAAAGCGAATGACTTAGTCATCTTCTCCATCCCATAAAGTCGTCTGAAGTGATGAATTGTCTTGAGCATCAGAAAGTTGAGAACGCCTTTGTATAGACGTTGTAGAGGCTGGAGCAGAAAGCCCTAAATGGCTCCAAGCCTTTTCACTCAGAATACGTCCACGAGCGGTTCTTTGAATAAACCCTTGTTGGAGCAAATAGGGTTCAACAATATCTTCAATGGCATCGCGTGGTTCTGATAAAGCAGCAGCAATCGTTTCAATCCCCACCGGACCCCCTAAAAAAGTTTCCGCAATCAGGAGCAAATAGCGACGATCAAGCGGATCAAGACCAAGATAATCGACCTCAAGGCGCGAAAGCGCTTCATCGGCGATTTTTTGGTCAATTTGTTTTGCCTGTTTAACCAAAGCAAAATCACAAACGCGCCGTAAAAGGCGTCCAGCAATGCGAGGCGTCCCGCGTGCTCTGCGTGCAATTTCATGGGCTCCATCATCACTGATCTTGACGGCAAAAAGTCGTGCATTACGCTGCACAATATATTCCAATTCTTCTATCGTATAAAAATTGAGACGAATTGGGATTCCAAAACGATCTCTCAGCGGTGTGGTTAAAAGTCCCAAACGTGTAGTTGCCGCCACCAAAGTAAATTTAGCCAGATCAATTTTAACCGAGCGGGCAGCAGGCCCCTCACCAATGATAAGATCAAGTTGATAATCTTCCATTGCTGGGTACAGAATTTCCTCAATTGCTGGATTTAAGCGATGAATTTCATCAATAAACAAGACATCACGTTCTTCGAGATTGGTCAAGAGGGCTGCTAAATCTCCTGCTTTAGCAATGACCGGCCCTGAAGTAGAGCGAAAATTAACGCCTAATTCTTTTGCCATAATCTGTGAAAGCGTTGTTTTTCCCAACCCCGGTGGTCCTACAAACAAAACATGATCCAGCGCTTCTTGCCGTGTTTTTGCTGCTTCAATAAATATTTTTAAATTAGCCCGTGCCGCTTCTTGACCAATAAAGTCATCGAGAACTTGTGGCCTCAAGGAACGATCTGGATCGTTAGGAAGGGGGGCGGAACCCAGAAGGCGTTGATCTTCATCTTTATGCATTGTTACCTTAATTTTAAGTAGGAGAAGAAAGCAATTTGAGACTATGGCGGATCAGCAGGGCAGAAGAAACAGTTTCCCCCTCAAGAGCGTTCATTGCAAGAGCAAGAGCACGAGATGCTTGCTCCCGTTCAAACCCTAGCTTCATCAACGCGGAAAGCGCATCATGCGCAGGTTGATTGGTCATCTCACGCTGAGGAACCGAAATAGTTTTGACAGCTTGTTCAAAGGGAAGTGTTTTACTTTTCAGTTCACCCACAATCCTTTCACTGACTTTTTTACCAACGCCCGGCGCTCGACTAATCATCGCAACATCATTTAAAGCGATAGCCTGAGCAAGTTCATCTGGCGATAAAGTCCCCAAGATTGCCAAAGCAACCTTTGCCCCTACTCCAGGAACATTTTGTAGAAGACAAAACCACTCCTGTTCAGCTCTTGTAGCAAAACCAAAAAGGCGAATTGCTTCTTCACGAACATGCGTTTCAATAAAAAGGCTTAACGCCTCCCCAACAGAGGGTAAAGAAGGACGCAGACGATTTGACACAAAAACAACATAACTCACACCATGAACATCAAGAAGAATATGATCATCAAAGATATGTTCAAGGGTGCCCTTTAATTTGCCAATCATGTTGCCATCCTTGCCTGATAAGATTGGTCAATACTCTGATAATGCATACACCAATTCAACACAAAAACAACATAACTCACACCATAAACATCAAGAAGAATATGATCATCAAAGATATGTTCAAGAGTGCCCTTTAATGTACCAATCATGCTTCCACCCCACTCATATCGCCATCCTTGCCTGATAAGACCGGTCAATACTGTTACGGTGCATACTATGACAAAGAGCAAGAGCAAGAGCATCAGCCGCATCACTGCTATCAAATTCAGCCCGTGGGAGGAGAACTTTGACCATCATATGGATTTGTTCTTTAGCCCCATGTCCAACCCCAATAACCGATTTTTTCACTTTGTTGGGGGCATATTCAAAAACAGGAAGGTTTGCTTGCGCAGGAACCAGCAGCGCAATCGCACGCGCTTGCCCAAGTTTTAAAGTTGCTGTAGCATCTTTGTTGACAAACACATGTTCTACAGCGGCTTCATGGGGCATAAATTGATGCACAACCTCTGAAAGACCTTTGTGGATCTGACAGAGTCTGGAAGCCAGATCACACTGTGCATTAGAAGAAACCGTCCCTGCTGCAATAAACTGAAGACGATTACCTGCAACATCGATAACGCCCCACCCTGTACGCCGTAATCCGGGATCAATGCCTATAATACGAATCGTCTCTGCCATAAACTACAGTCTATACACTTTTCCCCCTTGTGAATAAAGATGCGAATAAAGACAAGACCACAAAGAAAACAGCAACCCAAGACAAAACCAGTAAAAAGATAATCATACCTCCAAATTTATACAATTATAACACGCAACGAACAGCATCTTTATGGTACATACTTTATGAAGCATAACTGAAATCAATCAAAACCATTCACACATCACAAGCAAGCACCCTCTAAAGCATAAAAATTCCCTTTCTATGGTCATATCCAATGCCATAACGGTTAAACATCGCAAGCGAGCAAATAGAGAATTCTGGATTGTACATTCATAATGTGTAAAGAGGCTATGCAATGGATAGTACACACTTTACGAAAACTTTTTACATTATAGCATGACGCCACCACAATAACTCAACACATTGATTTATAAAGATAATTAATTATTTTGTATGTTGCATAAGAATCCCGAATATCCTAAGATTTTCTCATTACAAATCTGTTTATCTTGAATCAATCAAAACCATTCGCTTACATATGAAACGTGGGATTGCCGTATAGAGTGAAACTGTACAAGACAGGACTAAAAATGCCTCTAATGAATTGTCTCAAGTTTCAAAGGCTGTTGCAACATTGGGGACTGGCAAAGATGATGATAGTGCCGGCTTTTTCCTTTGCAAGCATAAAAATGAGAGAGGCTCAACGAATGTGAATAAGAACTGAGAGGTGTTTTTGAATATACTCATCACACCACAATGACATTGCATAGAGAGGGACATTGTATGGGGGCACAGGGAATCCATGGGACATTCATTATATGGCACTTTATTTTGGATATTTTATTTTACACGAGGGAAAATAACTTCCATTCAAAACAAAAGAAGCCCAAAAACTGTAACAATGTGTATCATCCTCATTAACACACACTTTACAGCGGCTTTATAGGTATAAATTATAGAGCCATAAATAAATTGATGTAGCCCCTGCTCTATCTTAGAGCCAGATCATTATCAGAGCCAAAACAAAATCACACGATAGATCAACAGAAAGTGTTCCAGCTGCAATCAACAAAAGTCGATTTCCCACAAAACCAACCATACCCTATTCCATGCCATAATTCGAAATCAATACCTATCCCTCTCTCAGCTATAAACTCAAGATATTTCCTACGCTCAAATAGAAATTAGGTAGAAAAAAGCACTCTAGATTGGTTTTCGTTGTGAAATTTTGGTTGTAAAAAATGGATATACTGTTCTAAATATCTCAAGAAAGAAGCAAGGAGCTATTTTTTTCAGAATGCCCAAAAGCTGTTTTCAGTAATTCGATTTATTTTTCCACTGGATTATCATCGTTCAAGATACAGCGGCCGCTTATTGACCAAAGCGCTTAAATTACAGCCGCTCTAAATGAAAAAAATGCACGCTTCTAAACGCAATGAATGAGAAACAAATTGACGGAAAGTTTCTGGTTGACGGAAAGTTTCTGGCAATTCATGCCAATAAAAGGGAAAAGTTCCAATGTCGGTGTATGAAGTGACACTTTTATAATTTCTTTTTTTATTTGTTCTGATGACATTTCCTCTTCGCACAAAGCAAGGAAATACTTTTTAAGAACGCCTAAAGGCTGTTTTTAGCAATTCGATTTGTTTTCCTACGGGATTATCGTCTTCTAAGACATGGGAGGCTGTCGTTTCACACCCACAGCGCATATACTTTATGCGTGCTTCTAAACGCAGTGAATGAGCAACAAATTGGCGAAAAACTTCTGGCAGTTCTTGCCAATGAGGGGTTTCAAGTTCCAATGTCGGTGTATGAAGAGATACTTTTACAATTTCTTTTTTTATTTGTTCTGATGACATTTCCCCTTCGCGCTCTGCCCGAAGTAGAAGGAGTTGAGAGGCAATTTGCATAAGTCGTGTACTTAAATACATAGCCTCTTTCGCATAGATTGCAGAAACTTCTGTCGAAAGGGAACGTGCCACTAATTTCCCTTCTGAGTCAATGTATGCTGCGGTTTTTTCAATCAGCGTCATTGTTTCTTCATAGAGACGATTAAAAGCATTTTCAAAAGCATTATGCTCAATCATGATAATAGGTTCATCATATGGACGTTTATGTACGCTCACGCTTTTATACTCCAAGTATCAGCACAAAATCATACCTCTCAACGAACAGAGGATTAAAAAGTTTCTTTTGTTGCTGTATAGAATGCTTTTTTTTTAAATTGCTACCTCTTTTAATTTTTTTGCGCAACGCACTTTTTATACTAAGGTTAACGTGCCCAACAAACACTATAGGAATGTTTTTTATAAACGGATCATTTTCCTTGAAAAGGACCACTGCCAAGATTGCCGTTTTTCATAATAGTAAGCGACTCCAAATTGCAAAGCAATACCCGTTATCATTAAGAGGCTATCGGAAAAAAACGTTTCTGTCATCACTGTTTTTATAATTTGTCCAAACATCGCAAAAATGGTTCCCGTTACAAAGACCGGTAAACTATGTTTTCCTAAGATTGCTAAAGGATGTTTTGGAGAGACATAAAACCATTTATTGACATGTGGCAAAGAAAGAATAAGAAAGGCTAATGCAAGAACATGAAGTAAACGTGGCAAGCTTAAAAAGGTTTTATTAAAGTTCATCAACGGGGAAGACCAGCCAAGCCAGCCCAAAATGCCCCACCAGTTTAAGCGAACCCATAACAGCGCCAACAAGAGATACGCTGCCGCACAAACAATCCAAAAAGACTGAAAAGCGATTTTTTTTCCTTGTTTAAGCGCTAAAGTACTGGTCAATCCTATGACAAATAAGAATTGCCAAGACAAAGGATTTAAAAACCACTTTCCTTCTATAGGATAAGAAGGAGGAGCAATTTTATAAAATCCGCAGATAAGATACAGTGTAAAGGAGCCCAAAAGTAGCCATTTTGTCTGTTTACAACTCAAATAAAGGATAAAAGGCGCAAAAAACATCAAAACGATATAAAGAGGAAGAATATTATTATATCCCAACTGGTGCCCAAAGCTTAAGGTACTTAAAAATGCGATAACAGGCTCTTTAAAAAAGAGTCCTACATTGTTCATTGATAAAAGTTTTTCTGTTCGCCATAAGAAAAATGCCCCTAAAAAAAGGCTTAACGTGACAAAAGTCGTAAAAAGGTATGCACCATAGAGCTGCAGAGCTCTGTACCAAAGTTTTCGGATAATAAAAGCAAAGGATTTTTGCTGTAACCGTCCATGAAAGCTTAACCCCAATGAAACCCCTGAAAGCAAAACAAATATTTCTGCACAATCAGAAAAACCGAAATTTCTATGAGTAAAAGACTCATAGAGAGTTCCGGGAATATGGTTGATGAAAATTGTCAATAAGGCTAAAGAACGAAAAACATCAATACGTGTATCACGGTGAAAAAGTTGAGTATTATGCTCACGAACACCCTCATCTTTCATAAGTGGACTCCCACACGTTGCAAACCCCTTGAAGTCCCAATAAAAATGGTGCTTACCCTTATTGCCAACAAGCATGAACAGGATGAAATTTTAATTTTTAAGTGTCAAGTTTCATTTTAAGCGTTTATTTTTTAAAAGGCAAAAGTTTTTTAAAGGCAAAAGAACGAAAAGCGTCCATACGTGTATCACAACAAAAAGGCAACATATTATGCTTAAAAACACTCTCATTTCTCATAAGCAGGCTTCCACACACCCACAAATCCTTTAAATTAGGTGAAAATGGTGGTCAGTTTCATCGCAAATAAGCATAATAGAATGAAACTTTAATTTTTAAGCGTTATTTTTTCTAAGAAACAGGGATTTGACATGACACAACAAAAAAATAAACCAATTGATCCACCTCTTTTCCCTCAGTTGATTTTAACACTTGATGTTCGGCGCAACACCCCACACGCATTATTGCGGCAAATTTTGCAAACAAAGTCTTTTGCATGCGTCATCCTCTATGATTCTGAAAAGTTGAAAGAAGATAGCTCTTTTTTACAACAACAAGCGCAAACCTACGCAGAAGATATTCAACATCATGACGCAGCCCTTCTCATCGCTGATGACAGCCGCATTGCTGGGCGCATAAAGGCTGATGGATTGCACATAGAAGATGATCTTAACGCTCTTGAAAGCTTCAAAAATCAGCAAAAGGAACAAAAAATCATAGGCTTTGGCAATTTACGCAATCGCCATAGTGCTATGCTTTCAGCGGAAACAGGTGTTGATTATCTATTTTTTGGCAAATTAGGGGCTGATAAAAAACCCCATGCGCACCCCCGCAATCTCCAGTTAGCAACATGGTGGGCAGAAATTATGGAAATCCCTGCTGTTGTGCAAGCGGGGAGTGATTTTTCAACCTTTGATGAAGCCTTAAAGACTGGATGTGAATTCATTGCTGTAGAAGAAGTCATTTTTGGGAACGACAACCCCTTAATACTGCTTAAAACAATGCAAGAAAAATGTGAGAAAACCCCCTTGTAATATAGGAGGAGAATTTATAAATAAAGCGTTAATACAAATCCGAACACTCACCACTATATTACTTATATAGAACACACAATAACAGATAAAGAAGATACCTCGAAACTCAATAAAACTGCTTAATAATTCAATCAAATGAGATGAAAAAGCTAGCATCTTTTTTGACATAATATATAGAGAAAAGGATCATAAAAACTTTCTAGTTCAAAATCTTATAAAGACAAAGCATTATGATTGGGGAAAATGGTCATTTTCAATATTGGTACTGAATACCAATAGCTGACGATACAAATATGCAGGGGACATAACAATGCGATATAGCGGAACGTTTGAAGATCTTAAAAACATAATTTGCAAGTGTGGATATCAAATCATAGAAAGTAAATTACTAAAACATGATTCCCCTGAAATATATCAGATCAAAACCTCCAAAGGAGGCACTATTAATTGGTTTAAAAGCACAGGAAAACTTCAAGTTCAAGGCAAAGAAAACATAAAACAAAAGCTAACAGAAGATTTAGCAAAGCATATAGAAGAAACATCAACGATTGCTTCCTCAAAAACTGCTTCCAATACCTCAAGTAAAAAAATCTTTATCGTTCACGGTCATGATCGTTATTCCTTAAAGGACCTTGAAAATGCTCTTCTCAAGCTTGGTTTGGAACCATACATTTTACAAAATACGAGTGGTAATGGTGTAACCATCATTCAAACTTTGAAAAAAGAAATTTGTGACAGTTCTATAAGTTTTGGTATTGTACTCCTCACGCATGATGACATGGGTTATGCTATATCTCAAGGTGAAAAAAAAATTCAACCCCGTGCACGACAAAACGTTATTTTCGAAATGGGCATGTTAGCTGCCGCACTTCCTCTTGAGAGGATTGCTATTCTACAAAAAGAAGGCATTGAAATGCTTTCAGATGTTGGTGGAGTTTACTACCTTTCTTTTAAAGAACAGGTAAAAGAAACATTCCCCAAACTTATTAAGCGCTTAGAAGAAGCTGATTTCTCTTTTAATACAAATGCAATTACTCATGCATTAAATTAAATTTGAATAATGCTTATGTTTATTTTTTTAAGTGCGCGCCTAAAACTACAAGGCACCCCACCACATGCCACAGACACACCCATCCTATAGGCTCAAAGAAACGATTACCCTCACCCTTTTTCAAACAGCAAGCAATTGTGCAAATTTAAATGAAGGGACAGCAATTCATTACCGTGAAAGAAATCATTTTAGTCTCTTTGATAAACGCGGAGCTGTTGTCATAATTTTGATGGACTTGCAAAGTTTAAGAGGCAGATAGCCTCTCATTAAAAAACAAATTTTGTAAGTAAAAAACTATTTTTATTGTAAATTTCCTGAAATTACTTTATGAATTAAAAGATGTTTTGGTCGCATACGCAACGACCAAAAGGGGCCTTGAAAACCCTAAGTTCTAGCGTAAAGATGAACCCACTTTGTGGGTATCCCGGAATTCCGGGAGTTTTTGCTATGTCCAGGTGCTCTCAGCACTAAAAGCAAAAAGGCTGACTAGAACTCAGTATTTTCAAGCTCCCGGAATACTCATGCGAGGGCGCTCGCAACCGGCGGGGAAAAATGCAATCTCAAAATCTTAATATTG
>NZ_JBHIPB010000003.1:0-110378 GCF_042195825.1 Bartonella sp. AP40SXNS | reverse complement strand
GGCAAAACATGCTGCCCCTTTATTTTAAGAAACGACACGTTAAGAGACACTATTTTAATTTTTATTGTAAATTTCCTTAAATTACTTTATGAATTAAAAGATGTTTTGGTCGCATACGCAACGACCAAGAGGGTCTTGAAAGCCCGAAAATCTAAACATGAATTTACCCCACTTTGTGGGTATCCCGGAATTCCGGGAGTTTTTGCTATGTCCAGGTGTTTTAAGCACTAAAAGCAAAAAAAGCTGATTAGATTTCAGTACTTTCAAGCTCCCGGAATACTCATGCGAGGGCGCTCGCAACCGGCGGGGAAAAATGCAATCTCAAAATCTTAATATTGATCTTTTTATTGGCAAAAAAATTCGTTTGAGACGAAAAATGCTAAAAATGTCTCAAACAACTTTAGGACACGCTTTAGGTGTCACTTTCCAACAAATTCAAAAATATGAAAAAGGCTTAAATCGTGTCAGCGCAGGGCGATTAAAGAAAATTTCTGATATCTTAAATGTTCCTCTTTCCTTTTTTATGCGGATATCTTAACAAAACAACAGCCCCCATACCTTCATGATGAAATCGCATCAAGCACAGAAGAATATCTGCTACTCAAAAGATTTAGAGTTCTAACCTCGATAAAACAGAAAGCCATTTTACAGTTACTCGCTGATCGGAATGAGAACTTTTAACATCATGATACAGAGCACTATACTCTCTGTTCTTAATTTGCCTCCCACACCTCAAAGGACAAAAATCCCTTTCCTATCCGGTTGGTAAACAATCCTGTTTCTCAAGAACTGCTTCTTCTTAGCTTCCCATTTCATATGGTTCGTTTCACAAGATTGTATGGACAAGCCCTCTTTTAAAGATTTACCACATACTCTTATAAAAACACTATATGGTAAATTTTACACCTTACAGCACCACACCTCAAACAATAGCATTTTACAGTACAACAGGATAAGCACTCATGCGTATTTTTCAAAAAGCGCCCCTCAAAAGCAATGCTTGAAAATTTATTTGGTTGATCTGGAGCAGTGTACGCATCATTTTATAAGGATGATGAAGGATGTAATCTTAACATGTAGATGCAAAAGATTGCTTTTTTATCGCAATCACTAAAAGCAAAAGTTTATTTAAAAGAGGCACTGCAAGAAGCCTTGAAATTAAGGCTGGAACCATTATTAATTTTTTAATTACCGCTTGATTGGAAACTAACATGTTGCTAGTAAAATTATAAGCAAAGTTGCTCTTATTTCTGGTGTAGAAGCTTCGCAAAAAAGAGCAATAATAAATAAGGGGAATTAAGATGTTAAAATATTTATTGCTGTCACCTGTTGTGTTGGTGGCGGGTTGCGCATCTGTAGGGAGTTATTCATCAAATTATGTTGATCAAAGTCTTACGAAGCGTCAGGCACAATTAGTCGCTAACAAATTTATTAGCGATATCAAGAGACCTCTACCACCAGCTACAACCACACTTCTTATAAAGAAAAATAATACAGCAGACAACTTTACTCCTTTATTTATCAATCTGTTGCGACGGAATGGATATAATGTGATCTATACAGATCAACCTCAAAAGCAACAAAACATGGGTGTGAATTTGAGGTATAGAATAAGATTAAATAGTAGCACGATAGTGTCTCTTCTTCAGTATAACGTGAATGGAGAGCCACGTGCTCATATAAGTACTCAGCCCAAATGAACCCGCTATTTTATGTGGACGTTCTCTCTATTTTAGACGTAAAGACTTAAAAGCGCTTGTTAAAGAAAAGAGATTTGCACCTCAATAAAAACTCTTGTTTTTTAGCCAGAATGAACAAATTTTTCTGTATTTCATCACGATATGAGAAATAATACGTACGAGAAAATAAGTTATGACTTTAGGTTTGAGTATAAGGGAAAGAAGAGTATTAAAAAAATAATGAAAAATCCTCCACACTCTAGTGAATTATTGTGCGAAGATGTAAATGCAAAACTTGGTTTATTTAGTGATTCAAGCAGTTGAATAGTCCGCTGTTTGCAAAAAATGAGTTTTTTAAAAATAAAAGGAAAGACAATGGCAAAAAACACTGTCCAACTGCACTAATAGAAGAACCTTTTAAAATATCATAGTAATAAAAAATGGATAGTTTCCAATGTAATTTATCCACGGTGGTTTATTCAAAAGAAATTTTGTAGAAATAGGATATTTTTAACGTTTTTTGCTTCTCATTTAGTGTACCATAATTCTAGCATACCACAATTCGGAGGTTTTGTGGTTTTCATTGCTAATTGTTATGGTGCTATGATGAACGAACGGAGTTTACAACAGCTATTGCAATGCTTTGCGCTTGTGTAAAGAAAATTATAGCTGTTATTGGAGCACTTTAAAAATATCCTCCGTTAAACTTGAAAAAGCCATTGGGCTTTTAAACTTTTAAAATGGATGCTAAATCGTCGTTTTTCTCATAAACAATGGTATGCACATACTTGCCTTTCACTCCTCAAAGGAAAAAAGCTCCTACAGTTGCCGATCTGTAAAAAGTTCAGCGTCTCTTAGGACTAGTTTTCATTGCTTGATCCCTTATGCGGTTCACTTCATAGGGTTTTATGGATAAGCACCTTGAAGATTTATCACACTCACCAAAAACACTTGATATAGTAAATTTACTACGCCTTATATCACTGTCCTAAACAACAGTGTTTTAGGCAAAAACAAGATATACAACCTCTCACTTAATAAGTCATTGTAACAAAGCTGATAAAAAGCCACACTCTCACCCTCGTAATCTCCAATGAGCAAGGTGGTGGACAGAGATCTATGGAAATTTTTGCTGTTGTTCAAATGGGGAGCGATTTTTCAGCCTTTTACAACTTTAATGCGGGAGAGAAAACCGCAATATAAATTTATGTCCTTGAAGATAAGTATTTTTACGCAAGATAATTCTTTGCTCATACTTGATATGATGAAAGAAAAATGTGAAAATTCTGTTCGGTAATGAGGAGAAAACACCATGATCAAGAGAAGCGTTAAGCTGCTTATCTTAGGAATGATTGGGCTTGCAAATTCTGTTGTAAATTCTTCTGGAAATACTGAAGAATTCTCAAGTTTTGAACGTTCTTTCAATACGGTTCAAGATGCGTCAAACACACAAGAACCTTTTCAGCCTTTAAAAGCTGGAGATTATGACCAAGCCTATGACTATTACATCCAAGGTTATTATTTAAAAGCTTTTCGTGAAGCACTCCGACGTGCTGAAAAAAATGATCCTTTTGCACAAACTCTTCTTGCCCGAATTTATATGGAAGGATGCGCTGTTCCTGTTGATGGTGCGCGTGCGGCTTTATGGTTTGAGCGTGCAGCAAAACAGGGGGAACCTCAAGCACAATTACGCTATGGGCTTATGTTGTTTGATGGTCATTTTATGAAACAAAATCAAGATCTTGGTGAACAGTTTATTCGAAAAGCTGTCAATGCAGGCGTCAAGGAAGCCTATTTTTATTATGGACAACTGCTTCTTTATAAAGCCTCACGTGAAAAACAAGCTCTCCCTGGTGTTTCTTCCCAAAGTCGTGAAAATGAAGCAATAGAGCAAGCCTTAAAATGGTACTTAAAAGGTGCTGCTCTTGGGGATGCTGAAGCTGCTGTTTCTGCTGCCAAAATTCTGTCTTTAGGCACATTAAATCGACCAAAGGATGATCGTAATGCCCGTAAGCTCATGGAGGTAGCGGCTCAAAACAACCACTTAGAAGCTCAACTTCTTTTAGCGCAATGGCTTGTACAGGGACGTGGAGGAGAAACAGATTTTCACCGTGCTTTTCATTTACTTCAAAGAAATGCCGTCAACATGATTGCGCCGGCACAAATTTCCCTTGCAAGACTTTATCGAGATGGCACAGGAACAAAAGGCGATATAATCATGGCAGCAGCATGGTATATGCTCGCAAAGGAGGCAAAAATGCAAGCCCCTGATCTTGAAATAATGCTCCAAGGCATGGACAAAACACAACTAGAAAAAGCGCACAAAGAAGCAATAAAGCTCCTTCCTGTTTTTTAAATACTCCTCTCTGCTTCAAAAAGATAAAATTTATAGAAATTCCGGGAGATTTTGCTCTGTCCAGGTGCTTTAAGCACTAAAAGCAAAAAGGCTGATTCGGATTCAGTATTTTCAAGCTCCCGGAATACCAACGCGAGGGCGCTCGCACTCGGAGGGGCTTTAAAATGCGAGCCAAAAATCTTGATAATGACATTTTCATTGGTAAAGAAAACGCACTGGTATCATTTGCTTAAGCAAACAATATCCAATAAGCAAAAGAGCTAGGCTATCCCGAAAATTCCGCAAGCTCTATTTTTTCATTCTTTTTGCTTGGATGAAAAACACGCCAACTCTCATTAAAAAACTATTTTTTATTGCCAAGCCTCCGAAATTACTTTACATATTGAAAGGTGTTTTGGTCGCATACGCAACGACCAATAGGGCTCTAAAAACCCGAAACCTCGTACATAAATTTACCCCGCTTTGCGGGTATCCCGGAATTCCGGGAGATTTTGCTATGTCCAGGTGCTTTAAGCACTAAAAGCAAAATGCTGATTCGAGGTCAGTGTTTTTAGACTCCCGGAATACCAACGCGAGGGCGCTCGCAACCGGCGGGGGCTTTAAAATGCGAGCCAAAAATCTTGATAACGACATTTTCATTGGCAAAAAAATTCGTTTGAGACGAAAAATGCTAAAAATGTCTCAAAAAACATTAGGTCAACATTTAGGTGTTACTTTCCAACAAATCCAGAAATATGAAAACGGCTTAAATCGTGTCAGCGCAGGGCGTTTAAAAGAAATTGCCGATATCTTAAATGTTCCACTTGTCTTTTTCTATGCAGATATCTTAACAGAACAACAGCCTCCGTACCCTTATGATGAAGTTATATCAAGTACAGAGGAATATCTGCTGCTCAAAAAATTTAGAGTCCTAACCTCGATAAAACAGAAAGCCATTTTACAATTACTCTCTGATCAAAATGAAAGCTTTTAACATCATAATATAGGGCGCTACACTCTCTGTTCTTAACTTGCCTCCCACCCCTCAAAGGACAGAAGCCCCTTCCCTATCCAGTTGGGAAACAATCCGTCTTCTCAGAACAGAACTCTTTTAGCTTCCCATTTTATGTGGTTCATTTCACAAGATTATCCGGACAAGCTCTCCCTCAAATATTCACCACATACTCTCATAAAAACATCACATGTACAAAATTTGATGCCTTACAAACACCACACCTCAAACGATAGTATTTTACAGAAAACAGAATAAGCATTCATACGTATTAAAAAAAAGATAGCCCTCAAAAAGCAATGCTTGAAAATTTTTTTGGTCGATCTGAAACAGAACCTAACGCATCATTTTATAGATAGAGGACATGATCTTAACATGCAAACGCAAAAAATTGCTTTTTTATCATAATCACTAAAAGCAGCAGTTTATTAAAATATACGCCACCAGAAGCACTTCAAGCAGCCTTTACAGCTGAAACCACTATTCATTGATTAATTAACCTATTGATTAGATACCGATATGTTGTTAATGGCTATAAGTAAAGTTGCTCTTATTTCTGGAAGAGGAGCTTCGCAAATAAAGAGCAACAATAAGTAAGGGGAATTAAAGATGTTAAAATATTTATTGCTGTCACCGGTTGTGTTGGTGGCTGGTTGCGCATCTGTAGGCAATTATTCATCAAATTATGTTGATCAAAGTCTTACAAAGCGTCAGGCACAATTAGTTGCTAACAAATTTATTAGCTATATCAAGAGACCTCTACCACCAGCTACAACCACATTTCTTATAAAGAAAAATAATACAGCAGACAACTTTACTCCTTTATTTATCAATCTGTTGCGACGGAATGGATATAATGTGATCTATACAGATCAACCTCAAAAGCAACAAAACATGGGTGTGAATTTGAGGTATAGAATAAAATTAAATAGTAGCACTATAGTGTCTCTTTTTCAGTATAGTGTGAACGGAGAACTACGTGCTCATATAAGTACTCAGCCCAAATGAACCCGCTATTTAATGTAAACATTCTCTATATTTTACACGTAAAGACTTAAAAGCTCTTGCGAAAGGCAAAGAGATTTGCATCTCAATAAAAACCCTCATTCTAGCCAGAGTGGATAAATTTTATTATAGATTGTGACAATACAAAATAGTGTAAATTATAGCTTTAAGATTTAAGAAAAGAAGAATACTAAAAATAATGAAAAATGCCCCACACCCTAGCGAATTGTTACGCGAAGATGTAAATGCAAAACTTGGACTATCTGTGATTGAAGCAGCTGAAGAGTTTTCTATATCCCGTGTAGCATTTTCTAGGGTCTTGGTAAAAATCCTTATAACGACATTTTCAGTGGCAAATTCATTGGCAAAAAAATTCGTTTGAGACGAAAAATGCTTAAAATGTCTCAAAAAACATTAGGTCAACATTTAGGTGCCACTTTCCAACAAATCCAGAAATATGAAAACGGATTAAATCGTGTCAGCATAGGGCGTTTAAAATAAATTGCCGCTATCTCAAATGTTCCACTTCTCTTTTTCTATGCTGATATCTTAACAAAACAACTGCCCCCGTACTCTCATGATGAAATCGCATCAAGTACAAAAGAATACCTGCTGCTCAAAAGATTTAGAGTTCTAACCTCGATAAAACAAAGAGCCATTTTACAGCGGATCTCTGATCAAAACGAAAGCTAACATCATACGATAACACACCACGCTCTATCCCATGAGACACTCATACAAACTCCGTATTCACATATTCATCACATATTCTTAATTAAAAACACCTCATGGTTTTAGGGAACTTATATCATTACCATCAATTATATCATTGCCATCAATGATGATATTTTACGACACAACGGGATAAATTTTCCCAAAATCCCAAAAAATGTTTGTGTAAATTTTTAAAAAGCTTGCGTCTGAGCACTTTTTATGGTCTTGCAAAGAACTGAAAAGCAAAAATACATAAAGGTCCTTTTGTACTTTTTTCTGCAACGCCCATAAGCAAAGACAATGAAGAGCATACAAGGATTATGGAGAGAGCCGCAAGGCTAACAAGGGGGGGTAAACCCGAAAATAAAAAAAGAGCTTGACTGTTAAAGGCAGCAAAGAAAAGTGCCATAAAGACAACAAGAGAGTTCTTTTTGCAAGAATAGAATTGGATAGAAACGATGAAAATTAATGGCAATGAAATTCGTCCTGGTAATGTGATCGAACATCAAGGGAGCTTATGGGTTGCTGTTAAATGTAACGCTGTAAAACCAGGAAAAGGTGGTGCATTTAACCAAGTTGAAATGAAAAATTTGATTGATGGTACAAAACTTAATGAACGATTTCGTGCTGCTGAGACAGTTGAACGCGTGCGCCTTGAACAAAAAGATTTCACCTTTCTTTATCAACAAGGGGATGCTTTGGTCTTTATGGATTCAGAATCTTATGAACAACTTGAACTCCAAAAGGATTTTGTTGGTGAACGTGCCGCTTTTCTCCAAGATGGGATGACTGTCACAGTTGAACTTTATCAAGAAAAGCCTATCGGCATCTCACTTCCTGATCAGGTTGCTGTCACGATTGCTGAAGCCGATCCTGCACTTAAAGGACAAACAGTTACAGCTTCTTATAAACCCGCTATTCTTGAAAATGGGATTCGGATTCTTGTTCCTCCCTTTATGAATGCTGGTGAACGTATCATTGTAGACACCAATGAGTTGATTTATTTGCGTCGTGCAAATGAAAAAGATAAATAAAGGAATAAACAATGGCCCATTCTGCAGTCATGAATGTCATGGTGCAAGCTGCAATGAAAGCAGGACGCTCGTTGGTACGTGATTACGGTGAAGTGCAAAATTTGCAAGTGTCTTTGAAAGGACCTGCAGATTATGTCAGCCAAGCAGATCGCAAAGCGGAAAAAATTATTTTCAATGAACTAAGCAAAGCACGCCCCAAATTTGGTTTTCTGATGGAAGAGTCTGAGGAAATCATTGGAGAAGATTCACAACATCGTTTTATTGTTGATCCTTTAGATGGTACTACAAATTTTCTCCATGGCATTCCTTTTTTTGCTGTTTCCATTGCTTTAGAAAGCCAAGGAAAAATCGTTGCTGGTGTCATTTACAATCCCGTGAGTGATGAACTCTTCACCGCAGAACGTGGGTGTGGTGCTTTTTTTAACGACCGGCGCTGTCGCGTTTCTGCTCGACGCAGACTAGAAGATTGTGTTATTGCCACAGGCATGCCTCATTTTGGTCGCCCAAATCATGGAACCTATCTTATTGAATTACGTAATGTGATGATGGAAGTTGCTGGATTGCGCCGTTTTGGTGCTGCTGCTCTTGATTTAGCTTATGTTGCTTCTGGCCGAACCGATGGCTTTTGGGAAGATAACTTGCAAATTTGGGATATGGCTGCTGGAATACTGATGGTTCGTGAAGCCGGTGGTTTTGTCACTGATAAAGAAGGCGGCAACAATATATTCCGCAAAAAAAATATCATTGCCGGCAATGAACACATTCGCCTAAAATTAGAAAGAGTTCTCAAAAAAGGCATTTAAGCCTTAAAGAAAATCCAACAGATTACCTCAGCCAAGCAGATCGCAAAGCGGAAACAATATTATCAATGAATGAAGCAAAGCACACCCCAAATTTGGTTTTCTGATGGAAGAGTCTGAGGAAATCATTGGAGAAGATTCACAACATCGTTTTATTGTTGATCCTTTAGATGGTACTACAAATTTTCTCCATGGCATTCCTTTTTTTGCTGTTTCCATTGCTTTAGAAAGCCAAGGAAAAATCGTTGCTGGTGTCATTTACAATCCCGTGAGTGATGAACTCTTCACCGCAGAACGTGGGTGTGGTGCTTTTTTTAACGACCGGCGCTGTCGCGTTTCTGCTCGACGCAGACTAGAAGATTGTGTTATTGCCACAGGCATGCCTCATTTTGGTCGCCCAAATCATGGAACCTATCTTATTGAATTACGTAATGTGATGATGGAAGTTGCTGGATTGCGCCGTTTTGGCGCTGCTGCTCTTGATTTAGCTTATGTTGCTTCTGGCAGAACCGATGGCTTTTGGGAAGATAACTTGCAAATTTGGGATATGGCTGCTGGAATACTGATGGTTCGCAAAACCGGTGGTTTTGTCACCGATAAAGAAGGCGGTAACAATATATTCCGCAAAAAAAATATTATCGCCGGCAATAAACACATTCGCATTAAACTATAAAAAACCCTCAAAAAAGGCATTTAATTCTTACAGTTTTTTACAAAACCCTTAGAATCTTAAAAAACAACATGAAGAGAGAGTTTTAAATTTTCTTTATAGAAAACGATAGAAACTCGCGAATGAGATAGTGACAAAAAACATCACCACGAACAAAAAATGTACTTGCTATAAGCCCCCACAAAAGCAATTATCGCACCTGAGGCAAAAACACAGTCCATTTCCTCCTCAATATATGCTCTTTACAGTGCGCCATCCATTGATCTAAAAATCTTTCCTCTCTCATAAAAGCTGCCGCATATGCTTAAGAGTTTTCACTCTTTTCCACCACTGCATAATAGCAGAGATTTCAGAAAAACCACCGATTTATCCCCCCTTATTCAACCGTTTTGCAAATAGTTTATCAACTGCTGACGACATTTATAATAATGAGAATCTTTGTTTTCCAAAATTGCTTTCTGCATTTCACTTGCAAGCTGCTCTTTATCTTTTTCAACAGCCTCTTTCAGCGCCTTTACCTTCTCATCTCCAAAGATAATTTTTAATTTTTCTTTTAACTTTTTTTCCTCAACAAGCTTCTTCCAAAAGATCAATCGGTTATCACATGTCTCATTTGATGATTTCATCCACTCTTTAACGCCTAATTTGTAAGCTTCTTCAAATGTTGGATTCCCTTCAACAATGGAAAGATTTTTTGCTCTATTTGTGTCATTCTCTTTACAAGTATTGATTACATCTCTAACTGTGACAGAATGGCAACCATTATCAAAAGCAACATAGCCCTTTTTCACTGTTTTAATAAGCTTCTTATAGTAAATGAAAGTTTCTCTTGCCGCCTTATAATCACTGGAAATATCACACAACAACGACAACACATTCTTTTTACAATATAATAATAAAGTACACTCACCAGACCAAGATTCCGAAAGGTTTAGCATTTTCTCTATCTCTTTGTGTTCTGTACTCATAGATATGTTGTCCCACAAAGTATCTGTAAATTTTTTCTTTTCATCCTCCCCTGTAAAGTTTTCCTTTTGGTGCTGTTTGCATTCAGCTATAATCATATCATCAAGAACATATAACCACCAATGAAGTAATAACATCGTAGGTTGACTCCGTTTTTTGTTCGTAAGAGGATCTACAAACTTTTGCAGAGTTATTCCGTTCTTGCTCATTAATCGCACTGCTTTTAAAAAAAATTTCCTAAAATACGAGGTATCCAAGAGACTACATATTTTTTTGTAATGTTCATCAGTAAGTTTTTTTCCAAGTGCTTGCTTGTACAAGAAACGCACTTTGTGATCCCCTCGAACACAAATATCCTTTACCAATGGAAGCCGATCTCCACTGAATTTCATATCTTCCCTAGGATTTTTTATCCCCAGTGCGTCTCTTTCCCATAACCTTACTCCCTCATCCCATTGTTTCAACCATTCCTGCGATATTTTTTGAGTTTTTGCAAAAAGCCTTTGTTCCCCTTGTACAATAATATATTTATGTTCAGCGCACTCTTGCTCTTTTCGCTCAAGTTGTTCAGTCAATTGAAGACACTTCTGTTCCTCTTGTGCAATAATATCTCTATATCCAGCGCACTCTTGCTCTTTTCGCTCAAGTTGTTCAGTCAATTGAAGACACTTCTGTTCCCTTTGTGCAATAATATCTTTATGTCCAGCGCACTCTTGCTCTTTTTGCTCAAGTTGTTTAGTTAAATGCTTGTTCTGATAAATTGCCAATGCAAGCATTAAGCTTCCCCCACAACACACTATCATTGCCAAACCGAACAAAAAATCCACTGAGTATCCCAAATACCACCACCTTCCCATCAATATGATGCAGAAAATCATAACACCGCATCTTACACTCCCATATTTTTTCCCCCATTTCCACATGACCTTAATTGTAGCTATTCTGAAAGCTATT
Organism: Bartonella sp. AP40SXNS; assembly: GCF_042195825.1. Lineage (NCBI taxonomy): Bacteria > Pseudomonadati > Pseudomonadota > Alphaproteobacteria > Hyphomicrobiales > Bartonellaceae > Bartonella > Bartonella sp. AP40SXNS. The sequence continues at coordinate 99,209 of NZ_JBHIPB010000003.1, read as the reverse complement.
GCCAATTTTATGTCTTCTTCCATTCTTGCTCTCTTTTATTCTCACCAACATTTAACGCAGCTCTTTTATCGATCCCTCGATATTGTATCAATATGTATATATCTGATTTGAAAATAACTACATATTATATTTTAATAAAAATAATACACAAAATATAGATATTTTTATTGGTAAAATAAAACAATTTGTATTTAATTGTATTGCTCTTATGCTTTATGCACTTTAAAGAAAAGCCTTACAATTCTTAAAATGCACTCCCATAATATTGGTTCAAAGTACTCAAACGCCTAACACAGCAAAACATGGCTGCGTGCTCACCTTGTTTTGTAAAATTGATAAAAAGTGTCTCTCTGCTCATTTATCAGCTCTTTTTTAGTAAATCGGCATCATCATACACTCTCCTAACCCCTAATGTTACTACAGCCCATAAAACTTGAGACGCTTCATGAAGAGGACTTATTCTTTCTAAAGTGTTTACCTCACGCAATCTTCCCTGTTTGGTATATGCAAGAGACATGGTTTTAACTGATTCAACATAACCAAATTTGAAATACGAAAATCCTATGGTATTCATGATCTCTCATGAAAAACAATGTGTTATCATTATAAATCAACGTGACAGTGCTGTTATGAAGAGAACTCCTTGCACATCTTAATAGTCCATAGCGATTTAACTGGATATTATTTTATATTCTGTACACAAATGAAGTATTTTTATAAAAATGCTTCATCTCAGGCAGAAAAAAGAACAGCTCGTTAAAAAAGAAAAACACCTTAAAGCTTGCCTTTCTTTTTTCCATGAGAGTTTCAAATTGATAAGCCTGTCTGAAAAGAGTGCTGTTTATGCCCTTAAAGATACTGCTCTTGTATCAAGATCACTTACTCAGATGAGAATTGCAGTTTAGCCAAATGCGCATAAACATTATTTTTTATAATGAGTTGTGTGTTCCTTCTTCCACAAGAAAGCCTTTATCCATCACGAGAATGCGATCCGCTTTTAAAATTGTTGCAAAACGATAGGCAATGACCAAGGTTGTACGATTTTGCATCAACCCTTCTAAGGCATCTTGCACCAACTTTTCACTGTTTGCATCTAAAGAAAATGTTGTTTCATCAAGTAGTAACACTTTGATTTATAATAATAATTCATTGTCTTGTATGTTGAATGAGAATTCTGAATATCATAGGATTCTCTCATTTCAAATCTGTTCCATGTTGCATCAACCAAAACTATGTTTCTTGCATGTACCAAGCGGGGAAAACCCGCGTGAATAAAAAACTATTAAGAAAAGATTTAAAATGCCTCTCATGAATCGTCTCAAGTGCTAAGGGCTGTCGCAACATCCACGAGTTGGCAAAGTGTATGATAGTGCTGGCTTGCTTCTTCATAAGCGCAAATATGCAGGTGCACAATAGCTTTACCGTTATAGCATTCATGGATGCCGTCGCGAAATGGACTTGGATGCTCTTTGAGAGATGTATCTTTAAAATAAGCCCGTGAAATTGTAACAAAACGGCGTTCTGTTTTCCGTGAGGAACAAAATCCCATTAAAAAACGGAATAAACAAAAGTGTGAAGCAATAAGCAATCTCCATTATTTAAAAGATATTGCTCTGAGCTGGCAAAGTGTGTGATGGTGCTGGCTTGCAGTTAAGAGGGCTGCATTTCTTAAAATCGCCTATGCAATACCAATGCGTTGTCTTTGCCCTCCAGAAAGCATGGTACTGCGTTCTCCTCCTTGCGTATCAAAGTCGTTTGGTAAAGCTTGAATAAATTCAAGTGCATTGTCCGCTTTAGCGGCAGCAAGAATTTCTTCTTCATGGGTATTTTCAATTCAAAAAAGATGAACTGTTTGCAATCGTTTTATCTGAGATTTTTATACGCTATGAGAAGAGGTGTATGCGTGTATTTCAAAATGATTTTTGAATTTAAAAAACGCAACCACAATGATTTATAAGGGTTTAAGACCCATCTGTTTATGTCGGATGCGTTTTTGAATTAATATTTAAAGTGCACTCTTTGACAGGATAAAAAAACCATCGTTTGCAATCGTTTTGTTTAAAATTTTTGTACCTCATAAGAAGGAGGCTTTTACATGCCAATATTACCAAAACGATTTTTGAACTTAGAAAGACGACCACCACGGTCTACAAGTGTTTGGGAGCCACCTGTCCATGCTGGATGCGTTCTTGGGTCAATATCTAGATTAAGGGTATCACCTTCTTTTCCCCAAGTGGAACGCGTCGTATATTGGGTTCCATCCGTCATTACAACGGTAATTTTGTGATAGTTGGGATGAATATTCGCTTTCATGCGTCAAACCTTTTGCGTTTATAGAATGAAAGAACACTTACTCATTTTTTTAAGTGCACTTCCTTTGTCTTTTTGATACATTGATTAAAGTATTTATTTCTATAGCTGAGCACGCATCAAAAAACAAGTGTTCAAGATACATCATTGTATCAAGTGTTATAAATCATTTAATAGAGTGAGCGAAATTTTATAATGTTACATTATCATTCAGAAAAATCTACGAAATCTTCCCATAAAAAATCTTCATTCTCTTCGCTTGCAATTTTTGTTCCTTATCTTTTGCGCTATCGTTGGTTGTTTATCTTTGCCTTTATTGCTTTGTCTGTTGCTGCTCTTGTCACATTAGCTTTGCCTGTGGCTATCCGCCAAATGTTTGATCATGGGTTTTCTACTTCAAGCCATGGACATATCAATTTTTACTTTGGAATTTTGTTTATCTTAGCCTTGTTTCTCGCTTTTGCTTCAGCAGCCCGTTATTACTGTGTTATCACCTTAGGAGAACGGATTGTTGCCGATTTACGGCGTGATGTGTTTGTCCATATTATGAAACTCTCTCCTGCTTTTTTTGATCGGTCACATTCAGGAGAGATTGTTTCAAGGCTTCTAACCGATACCACACAAATAAAATTAGCTGTGGGCTCTACCGCCTCTACCGCTTTGCGTCAGCTGATTATCGTGATCGGAGCCGTCGTGATGATGGTGATCACCAATGCTAAATTATCTTTGCTGGTTCTGGCTGCTATTCCTATTGTGGCCATTCCCTTGGTGGTCTTTGGACGTAAAGTTCGCTCTCGTACCCGCGCGGCGCAAGATCGTCTCGCAGATGCTAATGCTGTCGCTACAGAGCAGGTAAGTGCTATTCGCACTGTGCAAGCTTTTACCGCTGAAAAACTCGTTACAATACGTTTTTCACAATTGATAGAACGTGCTTTTCAAACAGCACGTGCTTCTGTGATCTTGCGCTCCTTTTTTACGGGGTTTGCAATTTTTTTGGTTTTTAGCAGTGTGATTGCTGTTTTATGGATCGGATCGCGCGATGTTTTGAATGGAACGATGACAGGAGGGACATTAGGGCAATTTGTCCTTTATGCGGTTTTTGGAGCTTCTACTTTTGCGCAATTATCGGAATTGGGAGCAGAATTAATCCAAGCAGCAGGTGCTGCTGAGCGGCTTGCCGAATTGTTACAAGAACAACCTACTATTGTAGCACCTAAAAATCCTTTATCATTGGCGCAACCTGTTCGAGGTGAACTTGTTTTTGATCAAGTTGATTTTACCTATCCCTCTAGACCACAAGAGAAGGTTTTACGCTCGCTTTCATTTTCTGTAAAAGCAGGCGAAACGGTTGCTTTTGTTGGGGCTTCTGGAGCAGGAAAAAGCAGCATTTTTTCTTTGATCCTTCGTTTTTATGATCCAATAAGTGGAACAATTCGGTTGGATGGCATGGAAATTAATCGCCTTTCTTTACAAGATTTACGCAGTGCAATTTCCTATGTTCCACAAGATGTCGCCATTTTTGATGGAACATTGCGCGATAATATTATTTTTGGAACTGAAAATACCCATGAAGAGGAAATCCTTGCTGCTGCTAAAGCGGCTAATGCACTTGAATTTATTCAAGCTTTACCAGATGGCTTGGATACGCAAGTAGGAGAACGCGGTACCATGCTTTCTGGGGGGCAAAAACAACGCATTGGTATTGCGCGGGCAATTTTAAGAAATGCACCTCTCTTGCTGCTTGATGAAGCAACATCGGCTTTGGATGCAAACAGTGAAAAGTTGGTGCAAGACGCTTTAGAAGGATTGATGCAAAACCGCACAACATTGGTCATTGCGCATCGTTTGGCAACAATTTTAAAAGCAGATCGCATTCTTGTTATGGATAAAGGCGCCCTTGTGGAAGAAGGAACGCATGCCGAACTTGTGGCAAAAAATGGCGTTTATGCCTATCTCGCAAAATTGCAATTTTCACCTGAGTGAGTGATCTTGATACAAGAGCAGTACTTGGGCAGCAGTACTTGGGCGTGAATACCGCGCTTTACAGGCAGAGGATTATTAATTTAAGGGCTCATGGAAAAAAGAGGGATAAGAATTAAGATGAAAAAGAGGAGCAAGAATTGAGGCAGTTTCTTTTTGAATTACAGGTTGTTCTTTTTTCTGCATAAGGTAGATCATTTTTATAAAAACGCTTCTATGTACAGAATATAAAACGATGCCAAGTTAATCTCTATGATTAAGGTGTATAAAGAACTCTCTTCATAATAAAACCGTCATGTTGTTTATTATAAAGATAATTTATTATTTTTCGTGAGAAATCCTAATACCATAGGATTTTCTTATGCTAAACTCTCATAGTGAATCAAACAAAATCTTTTGCTTGCACATCACAAGTGGGGTTGGTGTGTGGAGTGAAACTGTACAAGAAAGGAGCAAGAACCTCTCTTGCCCCTTTAAGTTCCAAGAACTGTCACAACATTGGAGCGCTGACAAAAGAATATACGCTGGCAAAGATTAATAATGGTGCTCGCTTGCTTGAGTCCCTTATACAGCTTACTTGATAGACTCTACCCTAAAAACTTACCCCACTCTTTAAAAAAAATTAATATGAAAAATTTTTCATGCCCTCTATCTCAGCGCTCTAAACAATAGTGTTTACCGAAAATCATGACAAGCTGTAATTTATAAATACGCTTCTCTCATCTGTAAGAGTATCCTTTTATTCTCTTTTAAAAAACGAACATTTTTTGAACATTGTTTGCAGATTCTTATTATTGAAAAAGAGCAAAGATTTTTTAGCGTTTTTGGGTGTCTCTATAATTTTTGTGTGAGCGCGTATGAGCAACAGCTTTTGTAATAAACCCGCTTTTGGCAAAATTGTAAAATTTTATTAAATTTATTGTTTGTAAATATCACCACGACCACTGTCTTTTCTTGAAGACATGCAACCTAAAAACACCTTCTCTTTGTTTATAAATCGTCTCTCCAACTCTCTCTTCCAGTCATAGCCTATAAAAGTAAGGATAGAGTGCTTTGATTGTACACTATCTTCTCATCCCCTCCAAGCCCCACAATCCCATCATTTATATTTACAGCCCTCATTTTATAGCACCTCCTGTCGTGCTTTAAGAAGGCATTTTAACGATGATAGGAACGTGTACAAAAGTATCTAGAGCAATATCTTTTAAATAATGGAGATTGCTTATTGCTTCACACTTTTGTTTATTCCGTTTTTTAATGGGATTTTGTTCCTCACGGAAAACAGAACGCCCTTTTGTTGCAGTTTCATGGGCTTGTTTTAAAGATATATCTCTCAAAGAGTACCCAAATCCATTTCGCGACGGTGTCCATGAATGCTATAACGGTAAAGCTATTGAGCACCTTCATCTTTACGTTTGTGAAGAAGCAAGACGGCACCATCACACACTTTGCCAACTCGTGGATGTTGCGACAGCCTTTGGTACTAGAGAGGGGTCATAGGAGGCATTTGTAGTCTCCTTTCTTCTATAGTTTTTACTCACACACCAGCCCCGCTTGTGATGTGCAAGGGAATGGTTTTGATTGATCCAAGATAAACAGATTTGAAATGAGAAAATCTTACGTTATTCGGGCGACTAATTCAATATAAATAATGCTAAATTATCATTATAAATCAATGTATTGTGCAAATATGATATATCTTTAGGGTCTTTATGTTTTAAAGCTTGCACAAAATCATAATTTTTTTGTATAGCGAGCCAAGTGTGTGTAAAATACACACCCTAACCATTTCAAATCATTCAGCTGTTTCAAGAACAGATAAGCCAAGTTCTACGATTATATCTTCAATCACAAATTCATCGAAGTGCAGCGGATTTTCATCATTTTTTAGCGCTCCCTCTTCAGTAATCCTCTAGATAATTAACTCATTCAGCATCTATACCAGCAAAGCGAAATATTATGTGCTAATTTTTCTTTACATTCATTAACCAAGAACCCTCAAAATGACCTTTTAGCGGATAGAGCCAAAAGGATGAGTCATTCAAAAATCATTTGGTGATATAACTATATCAAGAGCACCGAGAATATGTCTTAGTTTCTAAGGATAGGCGATTTACTCCCTTTTATCGTATCAGTCTTGTCGAAGGCTTTAAGTCTTTTATGTTTAAATCAAAAAATCATAATTGGATTATATTGCATAAAGATGCTTTTTCTCATTTTTCCATTTAACACACGATAAGGTACCATTTAGGCACGATGAGAAGCTTTCCCCTTATATCATGATTTCAGAGCTGCATGAGAAGAATAAAAGATGATGTGGCTTAATAAGAGAGTTTGTTCATAAGCCGTTTGGGTGTCTTAATCAAGGATGCCGTTAGGCGCACCGCCCTTGTAAAGGGTTGCCTTGAGGCTTAAGGACCCAAGGCTTTTTAGTCCCTTCATTAAAAACGCGGGTCTGATGTCATTATTTTGGAGAGCGATTATGAAGAATTTGAGAGGCAGACAGCCTCTCATTTTGATTTGTATGCAAACGAATTGCACCCTATTTATTCAGGGAGAATAAGAACATACCCAGGAGGTGCTAAACGGAATAAGAGAGCGTCGTAACCCCACGCAGCATACAGGGAGCAAATAGAAAAAATGCCTTCACCAATTGCTAAAAGTAATGTGAGCGATATACCGGCCTCATCTGCTGTTGCTTCGCGGCGTTGTAAGTAGTATCCGACAAAAAAGAAAAAGCACGTTATTCCACTCGCACCTGCAAAGAAGCTTAGTACGGCATGAACCGGTCCACGTATGCTGAACAGGATAAGAAAAATTGTGAAAGTAAATACTGTAAAGATCCCTTCGAATACCCTACGCACCATATTGCACAATTTTCGCATCATAATTGCAGAAAAGCTCTGTTCTACGTATCGATTTTTTCTTTTGATGCTTGTATTCTTAGAAGATATACTGTTATTTTTAGAAGATATACCGTCCACAATTCCCCCCATTTTAAAGCAAAAACGCTATAAATTTAATCGCTTATAATTATATCATCACAAAAGACAAGAAAAATTTATTCATTTTAACGAAAAAATAGGTGTTTTATTGAGGAGCAAATCTATTTTCTTTCGCAAGAGTTATTCAATTCGTTCGCCAATAGAAAAACTACCCCCATTGAAGAGGAAGCTATCCTGACGCAGAAAAGCTTCATAAGCTGTATTTCAATCCGCTCAGAAATCGCAACTCTCTAATCTACCCGCTTAATCCACCTTTAAAACTGCAATCAAATAAATTCTGCTGATGACAAGTAATGATAACATGAAAAAGAAAAAATATCACAATATCAAACTCTTCAATACAGTATGAGCTTTATGATTTTCACGCAAAAAGCAAGTACCACCTCATGAACGACACCATACTAAAGTGCTGTGCATTCACAAATTTCCTAGCATTATCTCCGCTTCTCGAAATTGCACCTCTCCCGCAATCTTATCTCTCGATAGCACCCATTAAAGGCTTTTAAAAGGTCCAAGGAAAAAACTCTCTGAAAAAGCTTTCAAGCCTAAAACGCCCCCGCCATTTTTATCATGATGAGGGCACCAAAAATCACGCAGAAATATGAAAAATCTCCCCGCATTTAAGAACAGAGCTTGTGCTTCAATCGCACGCTTTTTCTTGTTCTTTTGTCCATTGTCCCAAGGCCGCAAGATGGTTCATCCGAGCCCGATGACGAAATGCCTTCTGTGCAACAGCAATATTTTCATCTTTTCCAGCCCATGCTGTTAAGGCTGCTGCTTGCAATGCGCGTCCATAGGAAAAGGTCAATTTCCAAGGCAATGAGCCTAAAGAATTCATGGCAGATAAATGCGCTGTTGCTTCCTGATCGGACTGTCCTCCAGAAAGAAAAGCAATTCCTGGAACAGCAGCAGGAACCGTTTGTTTAAGCACCTGGACGGTCTTTTCAGCAACTTCTTCAACACTAGCCTTGCGTGCATCCTTGCCATCAATCACCATATTGGGCTTTAAAATCATCCCCTCCAAAAGAATACGGGCTTCAAACAATTCTTTAAAGACAGCCTGTAAAACAGCGCGTGTCACCTCAAAGCAACGCGTAATGGAATGCCCACACGACGGTCCATCCATTAACACTTCCGGTTCAACAATGGGCACAATATTCAACTCCTGACACAAAGCAGCATAGCGTGCGAGAGCTTGTGCATTTTGTCTTATGGCCCCTCTTGTTGGCAAAGTATCGGCATTAATAGCAATTACCGCCCGCCATTTAGCAAAACGTGCTCCCAAAGCGTAATAGTCTTTTAGCCGCTCACGAAGACCATCCAACCCTTCGGTAATTGTCTCTTGCGGAAAAGCAGCCAATGGTTTGGCTCCCGTATCAACTTTAATGCCTGGCAAAGCGCCTGAATCCCGAATAAGATCCGTCAACATTTGTCCAGTTGATGCTTTTTGCCGAATGGTTTCATCAAATAAAATGACTCCAGAAATGGCATTTTCCATAGCTTCTTTTGCGCTAAAAAGCATTTCACGATAAGCACGGCGACTATCTTCATGAGATTCAACACCAATACTTTCAAAACGCTTGCCAATGGTTGCCGTACTTTCATCTGCTGCTAAAATACCTTTACCTGTATACACCAAAGAAAGTGCAATATCTTCAAGCCGTTCGTTCATAAAAAAATCCTCTTTATTTTGTCTTTAAATTTTCCAAAAGTGCGCACCACGCGCGATATACTCTACATAACAACACAGTTCTTTTTTTAGCTGCACTTTAAATAAACATTTAAGCTTGCATAAGGGCAAAAATGCCAGGTAAAATCTTACCTTCCATCCATTCCAAAAAAGCTCCTCCAGCAGTCGAGAGATAAGTAAAATCATTGGCAACACCAGCATGATTAAGAGCGAAAACCGTATCGCCTCCTCCCGCAATTGAAACCAGTTTCCCTTTTTGACTACGTTCTGCTGCATAGCGTGCCACGGCAATTGTTCCCTTATCAAAGGGAGGCATCTCAAAAACACCAAGGGGTCCATTCCACACAAGGGTAGCAGCTTCATCAATTGCAGCATTGATATGCGCAATAGAACGTGCACCAACATCCATAATCATGCCATCTTGTGGAATATCTTCAATGTCATAAAGACGATGCGGTGCATCTTTTTCAAAGCGAAATCCAACGACAGCATCCTGAGGGAGCAGAAGCTTACATTGACACTCTTGCGCTTTTTTAATGATTTTTTTAATTGTTTCCATCAATGCATGTTCACACAGTGATTTCCCTACATGGATACCTTGCGCCGCTAAAAAACTGTTGGCCATGCCCCCACCAATAATTAAGGAGTCGACTTTTTCCACCAAATGATTGAGCACAAAAAGCTTACTAGAAACCTTGGCACCTCCCACAAGAGCAATTACAGGACGTGTTGGATTGCCCAATCCTTTTTCTAATGCCTGCAACTCACCTTGCAAAGAACGCCCCGCATAGGAAGGCAACAAATGTGTTATGCCCTCTACCGAAGCATGGGCACGATGAGAAACTGAAAAAGCATCATTAACATAGAGATCGCCATTATGAGCCAAAGCTTCTGCAAAAGAACAATCATTTTTTTCTTCCCCTGAATGAAAACGAACATTTTCAAGCAGTAAAACACCACCATTTTGTAATGACTCAACTGCAACCTGCACCGCCGAACCGATACAGTCCGGAGCAAAAGCAACCGGCTGATTAATGATCTTTTCCAATACTTGTACAACAGGACGGAGTGAAAACTCTTGTTCTACCTTTCCTTTGGGGCGACCACAATGAGAAAGCAGAATAAGTTTAGCACCACGCTTTTGTAGCTCAACGAGTGTTTCTTTATGTCGTACAAGACGCGTCTCATCGCATACCTTACCTTGCGCCATAGGAACATTAAAATCTACGCGCACCAGAACACGTTTACCTAAAACATCAACATCATCAAGTGTACGAAACCCCATCACTGCTTCCTCTTCACTTTCCATTGTTTCAAATAAAAACGCATCCAACAACCCTGCCCACTTTTCTTTCCACTTATCCCCCTCTTTGCTTTTACAAGAGATCCACGACAGCCTATCTCTCACCCTTTGCTTAATAAAAATCCAAAGCTTTTATCGTCAAATGTACAAAAGCCCACCATTGCTCTTAATCTTCATATTCCATTGTGGCAAACAAATGCATTGGCTCAACTTGATCTCTATTAAAGCTTCCTTTTACTTCTAGGAAAAAGAGTTTACATCTCCTTTTTTATGACGTTTTCTCAAAAGGTATCTCGTTCAGATCTTACTTTTCAAAGTTTACTCTTTCATGCATCTTTTAAAAGCACGTATTGACACAGTATTAAAACAAAACACATCATCAATTTTTCAATAGCCTCTTCCTCTAGCGCATGAGAACAACAGCCTCTAACTGTTTTTCTCAAAATTGCACAAAAATGAGACTTTTCCCTATAAAAAGAGGACCCTGAGGTCCTCTTATATTGTCTTAGCAAAAGCCACAGCCGTATCACTCATACGGTTAGAAAAGCCCCATTCATTATCATACCAAACCAAAACGCGACAGAGCTTACCATCAATCACTTTTGTTTGATCATTGTGGAAAATAGCTGAATGAGGATTATGATTAAAATCACAACTCACGAGTTTCTCTTCTGTCGTGTCTAAAATTCCCTTCAAAGGACCTTGTGCAGCAATAGCAATGGCTGTATTAATTTCTTCGATTGTTGTGGAACGCTTAGCGATAAATGTCAAATCAACCACAGAAACATTAGGGGTCGGAACACGAATCGATACACCATCAAGCAATCCCTTTAATTCTGGCAAGACCAATCCCACAGCTTTTGCCGCTCCTGTTGAGGTAGGAATCATAGAAAGAGCTGCCGCACGTGCACGATAAAGGTCCCGATGCATTGTATCCAACACAGGTTGATCACCCGTATAAGAATGGATTGTTGTCATAAAGCCCTTTTCAATGCCCACTGTGTTGTGTAAAACTTGTGCAACAGGCGCCAAACAATTGGTTGTACAAGAAGCATTTGAAACAACGCGATGCTCGCTGCTTAAAGATTGATGATTAACCCCATAGACGACCGTAAGATCTGCTCCTTCAGAAGGCGCAGAAATAAGAACACGCTTTGCCCCCGCCTCCAAATGAGCACTTGCTTTATCACGCGCCGTAAAAATGCCCGTACATTCCAAAGCAATATCGATATCCAAATCTTTCCAAGGCAATTGAGCAGGATCACGCTCTGCGCATACCTTTATTAAACCACCTCCCACATCAATAGCATCCCCCACCACCTCAACAGTTCCAGGGAAGCGCCCATGAACTGAATCATAGCGCAACAAATGGGCATTTGTTTCCACAGATCCTAAATCATTAATTGCAACCACTTTAATATCTTGTCGTCCACTTTCTACAAGCGCACGTAAAATATTGCGTCCAATACGACCAAACCCATTAATTGCAACACGAACCGTCATTTCACATGTTTCCTCATCAATTTTTAAAAGCACACCATTTAAAACACAATAAATAGGTATTTCATCAATCCCAAATCATTAATTCCTATAACGTCAATATCTTGATTAATCACTTACTTATCCACAATAATGCACAAGATCATCCACAACACTGTACAGTATAGACGCCCTACGACCAAACCAACTCATGACAACACAAGTTGTCATTTTGTCTTTTCCTCTTTGATCTTTCCAAGCTCTTTTTCTGCGGTCGCAACGACATTTTCCCAAGTAATACCAAAATGCGCATAAAGGGTATCAATTGTTCCACTTGCCCCAAAGCCCTCCATACCAATAAACACACCATCACAGCCAATAAAACGGTCCCATCCTTGGGAGACAGCAGCTTCAATAGCAATTTTAATCGGTGCCTCTCCAATGAGAGCACGCTGATAGGAGAGAGATTGTTGAGAAAAAAGTTCAAAACAAGGAACAGAAATCACACGCGTTGGGATATTTTTTTCTTCTAAAACCGCATGTGCTTGTACCGCAATTTGCAATTCTGAACCGGAAGCAAATAAAGTCACTTGCGCTTCATCACTGGCCGTTAATAACTCATAAGCACCAAGCATACAGAGATTTTCTTCTTCATACTCTTGACGCAAAAGCGGTAGATTTTGTCGACTCAAAGCCAAGGTAGAAGGTGTTCCGCGTGCTTTCAAAGCCAATTGCCAACATTCGACTGTTTCCATGGCATCAGCAGGGCGAAATACAAGATGATTAGGCATGGAACGCAGGCAAGCCAAATGCTCCACAGGTTGATGGGTAGGACCATCCTCACCAAGACCAATAGAATCATGGGTCATGACATAAACCACCCGCAACCCCATAAGAGAAGACAAACGCATAGCGGGACGCATATAGTCAGAAAAGCATAAAAATGTTCCCCCATAAGGAATAAAGCCCCCATGAAGAGCAAGCCCATTCATTATAGCGCCCATTGCGTGTTCGCGAATTCCATAATGCAGATAGCGCCCTGAAAAATCATCTGCAGAGATACTTTTCATTTGGCTGCTTTTTGTGTTATTGGACCCTGTTAGGTCGGCAGAACCACCAATGGTTTCCGTAATGACTTCATTGATCACTTCAAGAGCCATTTCCGAAGCTTTACGCGTAGCAACAACGGGGCGCTCTTCAACCAATTTCTGTTTATAAGCATCGATAGCGCCATCAAATCCGCCCACGAGATCGCCCCGCATCAATCTTTCAAACTCCACACGCTCTGAAACAGGAAGATCAGCAAATTTTTCTTCCCATTTTTGACGTTTTTTAGCAGCATTGAGACTAGCCAAGCGCCAATTATCGAGAATATCGGCTGGAATAACGAAAGGCTCAGCATCCCACCCTAAAGCGATACGGGTTTCAGTGATTTCTCGTGCACCCAAAGGGGCACCATGAACTTTATTGGTACCCGCTTTATTGGGTGCTCCAAAACCAATTGTTGTTTTACAAGCGATCAAAGTTGGTTTATCGGAATTTTGTGCCGCCTCAATAGCTCGCGCAATTGCTGCTTGATCATGCCCATTGACTTTATGTGTCTCCCAACCAGATGCCTTAAAACGCGCAATCTGATCTGTACTATCAGCAAGGGAAATCTCTCCATCGATAGAAATATTATTATCGTCCCACAACACAATAAGCTTATTGAGTTTCAAATGACCAGCAAGGGAAAGTGCTTCTTGAGATATCCCTTCCATAAGGCATCCATCGCCCACCAACGCATAAGTGTAATGGTTGATAAGATCACCAAAACGAGCATTTTGCAAACGCTCTCCAAGAGCCATCCCCACGGCATTAGCCAATCCTTGTCCGAGAGGACCAGTCGTTGTTTCGATTCCCGCCACATGCCCATATTCTGGATGCCCAGCAAGCTTTGCTCCTAATTGGCGAAAATTTTTGAGATCTTCAATGCCAATATCTTCATAACCAGAAAGATACAAGAGAGCATAAAGCAACATAGACCCATGTCCTGCTGATAACACAAAACGATCACGGTTAGGCCAGCGAGGTTTTTTGGGGTCATGAGCAAGGAATCTTGTATAAAGAACCGTAGCAATATCGGCGGCTCCCATTGGCAAGCCTGGATGACCAGAATTTGCTTTTTCAATCGCATCAATAGCAAGAAAACGGATAGCATTGGCCATCTGATTCTGTTGGTGGGTGTTTGTCATGAATAATCGACCATTTCGTTAAATACGTTATTCTGTTGCTTTTTCCGTATTCTCTTAAAGTTCTCAAGAAATACTATTTTCTAATCCTTAGCGTGAGACTTTTTGCCACCACTTCAATAATATTAATAACATTCCCCTCACGCGTTCTGTATATCCATGTCATTTATGCCAATACGCGCAAAAAATCCAGCTTTTAATTTATATCTATCCCCTGCTTTGCTTGCTAAAATATCCTATATCCTTAAAAATAAAATGCACACAACACAAGAGTGAAAGTGATTCGTTTTTGCATAACACATTGATAAAGGATACAATTACCCAAAGGATAAAGGCAATGAACCAAGAGACTACAGTTCTACAAGATGCTTTAGAGCACCTAGAAAAGGCACTTAGAACTTTAGAGATTACCATAATAAACCGCAATGCCGTTATTGATAAAAATAACGAATGGGAAGAAGAAATCCAACGAATGAATGCTGACCGCAGCCATCTTGCCCAAGCGCTTGACAAAGCTGAAGCCCAAATTGAACGCTTAGAGTCCGTAAACAAAGAAGTTTCCAAACGTCTTATTAAAGCAATGGAAACAATTCGTGTTGTCATTGATAGATAAAGGTTTGAATGTATGGAAACTGTTTCCGTTACCATTGATGGTAAAATTTATCGCATGGCTTGTGACAAAGGACAAGAACGTCGTCTTATTGCGCTTGCTGCTCAATTGGATCAATATATCACACATTTAAAGAACAATTTTGGTGAAATTGGCGACCATCGTTTATCGGTTATGGCTGGCATAATGATTATTGATGAAATGGAAGAAATAAAACGAGAAAATAAAAAATTACAAGAAGACTACAATACTCTTTTACGACTCCACAACGAAAGAGACCGCACCATGGGGAAAATTATGCGTGACACCACACAACGCATTGAAAATCTCACCAACCAATTGCTCAAAGATGATCAAAACTGCACAAACATTCAAGAACAAGAACAGGAAGATTTCTAAAAAGTACATCAGCGCGTAATAAACCAAGATTTGACTTGCCTCTCACACCTTACAGAACAAAAATCCTAAAACCCACACCAGTGTGTAAACAGTCTGGTTTTTTATAGGAAAGATTCCAGCTACTCACGACTTATGGGATTAACTTAAACCTCAACAAGAAAGCCCTACCCTGAATATTTCACCTCCGCACAAACACTTCCTATATCAAGGAGGCTACCTTATATCACCACATTTCAAATGAGATGTCTTTTAAAAGCTCAATAAGATAACAAAACCAACATCATTGTAAAAAAAATCATATAAATGACAACAACAACAAACAAATAAAGCACCCTTCGAAAAAAAGAGCTATATTCATGTTCCCTATGAATGCATGCCAAAAAATTCTTTCCCCTAGATAATACAATATATATTAAAAAATAACCTTATCTATTATACCGTAAAACACCGCTATTTGATAATATAAGCACCATAGAGTCTTTGCGCCTGAAATGTCCATCCGATGAAACCCACCGAAAAGAACCGTATCATTTATAAACCAGCGTGAATTAAGTATTTTCATCCTTTAGAGCAGGAAAAAAGTCAAATCCAAAGAGTATGTTAATCTCATACAACCTCAAACATCATAAACAACAATAGCTCTTGAAACCATCCTCTACCGACATCTTTATCCTTATAACAAATAATCCATATTTCTCTCCCCACCCCTCAAAATCTCCAAGCTTAATAAAAGAAAGAGCAAGTCGGCATCATCATTATAGTCAGCCCTCAATATTGCAACAGCCCCCTTGGCTCTTGAAACGCTTCATAAGAAGTATGCCTTTCTTGTACAATTTTTACCCACATGTCCCACCCACTTATGACGTACAAGCAAAGAGTTATGATTAACAAAACATAAATAAATTTAAGAGAATCTTACGGTATTCGGGGTTCTAATTCAAGTTTAATAACGATAAATTATCATTATAAATCAATATGTTGCAAATGCCCCGACAAAGCATATTTAAAAACACATTCACCCATCACTTTTTCTTATAACATACCAGTACGATTTTTTAGGTACATAATTTTAACTTTATTCAATTCTGTTTGCAAAAGTTTAAAATGAGAACAATTTCAAGGCTCTCATCCAAAAAGAAAAAGAATAAATTCTCATTATCAATGAACATCTCGCTCGTATAAACATCAATAAAGCAATTCCCAATATGCCTCAATGAAATAAAAAGGGGGCTCCCATTAAATGCCCTACCGTAAAAGCAGCTTCCTCAGAACTAAAACAAAATCAAAAGACAATATCACCGGATCTGCTCCCATCACCAAACTGGACGACCTAACGCAATATCTTGCTATCTTACGATAGGAGATAAAAGAATAATGAGTCTATGGAGGCATTCACAAAAGACGAACAGCCGTTGTTTTTAAAGCCTGTTCAAAGGCGCATGAAAAAACACCATGCGTAAACGGCTCAAATCCCTTTCGTTCCATCTTGAGAGACAGAAGCAATACGCAAGAGATTTGTCGCACCAGGCGTTCCAAGGGGAACACCAGCTGTCACAAGGAAGCGATCTCCCCCTTTGCAAAAACCTTCCTGAAATGCAATGGCTGCTGCACGATCAACCATATCCTCTAAACTCCGTGCATCTTGCGTGACCACACAATGAAGCCCCCAAACGAGAGCCAAACGCCGTGTTGTTTCCACAATGGGAGATAAAGCAATAATCGGTCTATTAGGGCGTTCACGAGAGGCGCGCACCCCCGTTGTTCCTGAAGCCGTATAGGCAACGATAGCGGATAGAGCAAGTGTTTCAGCAATCTGACGCGCAGCAAGAGAAATCGCATCCGTTCCTGTTGATTCTGGTGCTGGATGTTGTGCCCAAACCTGAGCGGCATAAGTATGATCTTGTTCGATTTGCCGCGCGATTCGGTCCATCATAAGCACAGCTTCTTCAGGATAGCAACCAGAAGCAGATTCAGCAGACAACATCACCGCATCTGTTCCTGCATAAACTGCTGTAGCAACATCCGACACTTCTGCGCGTGTGGGAACAGGAGATGTGATCATTGATTCAAGCATCTGTGTTGCCACCACAACAGGCTTTCCTGCTAAACGACAAGCTTTTATCAACTCCATCTGAAGTGCAGGGACCTTTTCCAAAGGCATTTCCACTCCGAGATCACCCCGTGCAATCATAATGCCATCAGATACATCAATAATTTTCTCTATATGCTCCAAGGCTTGAGGCTTTTCGATTTTAGTCATCAAAGACACCTTACTTTTCGTCAACTGACGCACCGCCATAATATCTTCTGGACGTTGAATAAAAGAAAGAGCAACCCAATCAACAGGCTGCTGTAAAAGAGCCTGAAGATCCCCCTTATCTTTTGACGTCATCGCATCAAAAGGCAAAATTGTATCGGGAAAACTGACACCCTTTCGATCAGAAATACGGGTACCAGCAACCACGCGACACTGTACAAAGTGATCATCACAAACTTGCGCACGCAGTTCCACCCTTCCATCATCAATCAACAACCGGTCCCCTGGTTTAACAGCCGAAAATACATCCTCATGAGGGAAAAAAACACGCTGTGCATCACCAAGAACATCACGATTATCTAATGTAAAGCTTTGCCCAACACGCAAATCTTCTTGCCCCTTAGCAAAACGTCCCACACGCAGTTTTGGCCCCTGAAGATCCACCAAAATACCTATGGGGCGTCGAACTGTTTTTTCAACTTCTCGTATAGACTTGACCAAATCACCCAGCATATCACGATCAGTATGGCTCATATTAAGACGAAAAACGTCTGCCCCTGCCCTAAAAAGCTTTTCAATCATCAAACGAGAAAAAGAAGATGGACCAAGAGTTGCAATAATTTTTACTTTACGTGCACGTTTCACGGTGAAGAATTTCCTGAAAGAGAAGGTATAACTGAATTGTTTAACAAAGACTCATCCGTCAACTGTACCATCCAACTGGTTTGATTTCCGGTATCGATCTCTTTAAATTCAGCCTTTTGATATCCTCGAGGGAAACAATCATGAACCCCTTGAATAGTAAATTGGCTATCTTGTACACACATGGTCACAGAGCCTGCCCAGTTCCCTTTTTTTTGTGCCCCTTCCGCATAAAAATAATAAAACCGTGAAGCAAGAGGCCCCTCAATTAAAGTTTTACACTCCGTCACTGGCACAGTCCACCAGCCTTCACTCACCCACCCTGAAAATGTACGGTATCCAAGAGCAACCCCTACAGACTGCTGAGTTGTATTACAAACCCTAAAGTCAGCTTTTGCAAAAACAACAAGGGGAAACAAGAGCAAAATGCTCAAAAGAAAAACTTTTAATCCTTTCTGAAGCACCCAATATCGTTTTTTTAAAATCACAAAACTTCCTCTATAATGCCAAATTCTCAAAACAAATTACACATTTCTTTTTTTAAAGCTTTTCAAATCTAAAACGTATATTTTTATATTTTTCTTTTTATAGCCCTTTTATCAATGCATATATCTTAAAAATTTTACAAAATATTTAAAGTCAATTTGTAAAAAAACTGTGTAGCTTGACTTACTTTTTATTTTCAAGCTTTTTTAACATAAATTCGTCGTCGAAAAACAACTTAAAATATATAACTTGGAGAAAAATACAATGAACGATACAGTAACCGATCAAACACACGCTATATCCGTAAACCAATTACGCTCTTTTATCGAACGTATTGAACGACTAGAAGAAGAGAAAAAAACCATTTCTGATGATATTAAAGACGTTTACACTGAACTTAAAGGCTCTGGTTTTGATAGTAAAGCTGTTCGAAGCATTATACGGCTGCGTAAAAAAGAAGAGCATGAAAGAATGGAAGAAGAAGCAATCATTGAACTTTATAAAAATGCGCTTGGTATGAATTAAAACCATTGATAACATTGGAAATTTTCTTAAGAAAAGAAAATACAAAAAACAAATGGCAAAAAATAAATGAATGTATAAAAATTTCAACCAACAATAAGCAGTTTGTGTAACTTGTAACGAGACTATCGGTCACAGAATACACAATATTTGTAACAGCCCTCACATTTAAAAGGATTTATACAGAGAATTTTTATTCTTATTCTTCAATCATTTTTATCCACATAAACCCTCACTTGTATGCCAACCTATGCCAACCCAGTTTGTGATGTGCAAGAGAGGTGTTTTTATGATTAAACATCTATAGATTTTAAGTGAGAAAGTCTTCCAATATTGAGGACTCTCTTCAAATTGAAAAAAATGAATTATGATGATAAATCAATTTATTATCTACGAAAAGAAACATATGAAAGCGGTCAGCAGTTGAAATCCGCTAAACGAGAGTCTGAACTGTTTACAAAAGAAGAGGTGGTTAAGGATCTTCGTCTTTTAGGATAGGGAAAAGTGCAGCATATTTACACATTTGATAAAAAGACCCTTAACAAAACTTTATTCAAATCTATTAACGGACTCATAAAGATCATTGATTCGAGAGGTTAGAATGTGATCTCTCCATTTTCCAGAAATCATCAAATAGTCTTTAGCATAGCCTTCTTTTTCAAAATGAAGGCGTTTTAATAAACGTTCGCTTTTTATGTTCTCAGGTCTATAATTTGCCATCACTCTATGCAGATGATAAATATGAAAGATATGCCGTATTAGAGCCGATAAACTCTCAAACATGAGACCTTTTCCTTGTTGTTTTTCATCAAGAGAAAAACCAAGATGACAGGCTTGAAAAACACCCCGAACCACATTTGTAAAATTCACAACACCAATAATTGTGTTTTTATTTTTTAATCGTACGGCATATCGGTATGCTTATCCCTTTGCACTTTCACAAGCAAATGCATTGGCTCGTGTTTCCCAAGCTGTTAGGCTGTGGTAACCATCAGATCTAACAGGTTCAAAAGGACGCAGATGATTCGCATTACGGAGGAAATAAGAAGACAGTTCAGCTGCATCTTCTAAACCGATCAATGTGGAAATTGTTCGCTTTGTTTTAATTACCATCATTTTCTCCTCCTAGAAATGTTGCAATAAAACGTTGATTTATCCTGGAAAACGTTGATTTATCCTGGCAAATCATCATTTTTAAACTCAAATCATAACGTCGAATACAGTAAGCTTTTCTCATCACAACACTTCTTACGTTAGAATTAATGAGGATCATTTGCTTTTCCGTCATAAGCGGGGGTGGTATGTTTAAAGCATAAGGTAAAGACAAGGGCATATTTCTTACGAATGCTCTCAAATTCCAAAGGAGTTGCAAGCAACATTGGGGACTGGCAAGGTATGCAATGGAATTGGCGTACTTCCATATATGAAGTTTTGAAAAAGCTCCCAGCAAAGATAGTTTTGTTTCTTTGCCTTGTAAACGAAGAGCATGCTTGTTTTGCGCTATCATATCACTGTCCCCCCGTATACAAATCCCAATAACCATCGCCTTGAAGTGCTATATGTTACAGTGCAATCTAAAAAGTCTCTGCCATAACTCGTCAACAGCACTGTTCCCGCTAAATCAGCCACAAACTCTTGTAACAAATCAAAGAAAAGCGATGATGCAATACAAATCTTTTAAAATTTTAGATATTACCGTGAACACGCTTCCATTTCTTCGCGTAAAATTTCAAGTTCTAGCCATTCTTCTTGCTTTTGTGTGCAAGTATTTTTCTTTTTTTCCAATGCCGTTGATAAACGCTCAAAACATTCTTTATCGCGGCGATAAAGGGTTGGATCAGAGAGCTCTTGCTCAATTTTTTTGATTTCGTCCTGCAAAACAGCAATTTCTTCAGGCAATTTTTCCAATGCATAAACCTGCTTATAAGACAATTTACCTCGTGTTTTTTTCTCCCGCCCTACCAAGCTATGATCTGTTGATGAGTCCTGCTTTAAAAGCTCTCCCGCATGAGATTTTGAAGGTACTTTACGCTGCGATAATTCTGTTTTTTTGCGTTGTAAACGAAGAGCATGCTGGTTTTGCGCTATCATATCACTATAGCCACCCGCATACAAAACCCAATGACCATCACCTTGAGGTGCCAACATATGCGTTACAGTACGATCTAAAAAGTCTCTGTCATGACTGACCAACAATACTGTTCCCGCAAAATCAGCAATAAATTCTTGCAACAAATCCAAAGTTTCCATATCCAAATCATTGGTCGGTTCGTCAAGAATCAAAAAGTTTGCAGGACGCGAAAGAAGGCGTGCAAGCATGAGGCGTGCTCTTTCTCCCCCTGAAAATTCTTTAAGGGGAGTGCGTGCTTGTTCTGGTGAAAATAAAAAGTCTTTCATATAAGAAACGACATGCCGCTCCAGCCCGTTGATCACAAGAGTATCACCTCTTCCTCCCGTTAAATAATGCGCTAAAGTTTCTTCTTCATTTAAAATACGCTGCTGATCAAGCAATGCCATGGAGAGGTTATAGCCATGCCTCACCGTTCCGCTATCCACGGTTTCTTGCCCAATTAATGCAGAAAGGAGCGTTGTCTTTCCGATACCATTAGGTCCCACCAAACCGATTCGATCACCACGCTGAATGCGCAAAGAGAAATCTTTCACGATCATGCGCTCACCATAGGATTTTGAAATTTTCTTTGCTTCAAGCACCAATTGCCCAGACTCATGACTTTTTGCTGCTGTCAAAAGTGCATTTCCTGGCTGCCCTTTATAGGTTTGATGACGCTGTCTTAAGTCTTTTAATTCGCCTAAGCGCCGTACATTACGCTTACGCCGTGCGCTCACGCCATAACGCAACCATTGCTCTTCACGGGCAATTTGGCGCCCCAATTTATGCTGTTCGATGGCTTCTTCTTCCAGTGCTTTATCACGCCAATTTTCAAATTCTGAAAAACGCTTTTCCAGCCTTTTGGTTGTGCCACGATCAAGCCATACCGTTGACCGCGTAACATTTTCTAAAAATCGCCGATCGTGGGAAATCACCACAATCGCTGAACGCAAAGAAGACAAAACAGCTTCCAGCCATTCAATAGTTGGTAAATCAAGATGATTGGTTGGTTCATCTAAGAACAAAATATCGGGTTTTGCAGCAATGGCCCGTAACAACGAAACACGCCGCTTTTCGCCTCCCGAAAGCGTTTCCAATTTTTCCGTCCCCGAAAACCCTAAATTTGTGCGAAGCGTATTGATCCACTGGACATCAGATGTATCGTCCAGCCCCGCTTCCATATAGGCATTAATATCTTCAAATCCTGAACAATCCGGATTTTGTGAGACATAACGGAGCGTCACTCGCGGGTGGCGAAAAATTTCGCCACCATGAGGTTCTAATATTCCTGCGGCAATTTTTAACAGGGTCGATTTTCCACAACCATTACGGCCGACCAGCGCGATACGCGCCCCCTGCTCAACCGATAAAGAAGCTTGATTGAGCAAAGGTGTTGTTCCAAAATTTAAGAAAATGCGGTCAAGCCGCAGAAGCGGCACCGCCATTAACGAACGCGGCGCGGACAAGGTGCTTTATACATCACCCCTCTTGCATCACGGTAAGCACATAATTGTCTAACAGAAACTCTCTGCCCACAAGGTGCTTGGTAAACATACCCTCTACGACCACGATACGTACACAATTGTGATGCCTGTCTTTGTTGTTTTCTTTGATTTGCAGCTGCACCTGTTACTGTTCCAGCCAAAGCCCCAAATGCTGCACCGGTAAGTGCTGCTCCAGGCGTACTTCCACCAATAGCAGTTCCAGCCAAAGCACCGATTGCTGCTCCTCCTACGCCGTAACGTGCAACGCGTTCATCGTTTGTAGTACAAGCGACTGAACTGAAACCAATGGCCGAAACAACGGCCACTTTAAAAATTGATTTTAACATATCAAAACCTTTCCTTCTCAAGATCAATACATATATCGTTTATGTCGGCACTTCATCACTAGGCCCCCCTCTGCCTTATTCAAAATATATTGGAAGAGCTTTATGGAATAGGCACAGACGCTAACAATATAGCTTTTCCAGAACCTAAATGGCAAGAAAAGGTTCCACAAATACGGTTAGAAAGTGTTAAAGAAGAGCCAAATGACACATTTTTGTCACAAATTTGCCATTTTACTCCCTTAAGCGTTAAACCTTTTAAATCAGAAAAACCGATAATACTAAACAAACATCCCTTAGGCAAATCATACGAACAAGGTTTTGACAAAACCGGCCAACCTTCTTCAAAACCGCTTGTCAACAACACTGAAATACCCCTTTCAGCCATCATCAACGCTTGCGTCATATGAGAAAGGCTATGATCACTTCGCTTCCCTGCCAAAGCACCGCATAAAATAAGCTTTTTAGCGCCATTTTGCAGCGCTCTTTCACATGCCAGAGCACTATCTGTCATATCTTTATCAGAAGGAAAAACTTCACGCGGAACATGACTATATTGACGTATTAAATTCTCATCTGATGAATCAAAGTCCCCTAACCACAACTCAGGCATCACATTAAGCGCTGCCGCATGACGCATACCACCATCAGCAGCAATTACCCGACTGTTTTGAATTTGATTAAGCAAACGATCAGTGATATGAACATCCCCATTTAATAATATCGTAAATGTTGTCATGCCATACTTTGCCTTTCACAAAATTTTCTTTACAGTGCATCTTTTATAAGTGAGAGTCATTTTTTATAAACAAAAAGCGTGATATAGCCAAACGAATCCCTACTCCTAATGCCTTTCTTAAAGAAACATACGATACAAAGATACAAATGCAATTTGCCAAATTACTCCGCAGAAATAATGTGCACCATGGTCCAACGCACCCCATTTTTCACCGCAATTTTCTTTTTCGCTCATGCCTGTATAAAGCAACTTTCATAAGTTTAACACTTCTCCTTTCGGCTTGTCATACACCCCTTTCTCAAAATAACAGGCTTTCTTCCATTTCTTCTAAAACTATCAAAAGTGTCAACAATCACAATATCTATGTCACATTAAGCGCTCTGCAACACCCACGTATTTTGCAAATGTATGGTGGCGCTTATCATGATGCAAAACTTGAACACCTTTTAGCAAAGATTGTCCGTAAACTGGCAGTTGCATCCCATAGTTCTCATCAAAGCTATTCTGTAACAATTTTAAACTCAGAAACTATCAACGCTTTTGCGCTCCCCAACGGCTCGATCTACATCACTCGTGGTATGCTGGCATTAGCCAATGATTCTTCAGAAGTTGCAGCCATTTTAGCCCATGAGATAGCACATATCAGAGCCAATCATGGCATTTTACGCCTGCAAAAAGAAGCCCAATTAAAGATGACAAATCACATGTCTTCACGTCTTCTTTCTTCTATTGGCAAAAAACTTCATAACCCTATGCAAAACAAGCAACAACTCGCGCAATTTTCCCGCAATCAAGAGCTGGAAGCTGATTCCCTTGCGCTCGAAATGCTCCAACAATCAGGATATGATCCTTTTGCTTCACCGCGCTTTCTTCAAACAATGGAAGCCTATAGTGCTTTTCGTAATATTTCTGGCACCCAAAAT
Source organism: Bartonella sp. AP40SXNS (assembly GCF_042195825.1). Classification (NCBI taxonomy): domain Bacteria; kingdom Pseudomonadati; phylum Pseudomonadota; class Alphaproteobacteria; order Hyphomicrobiales; family Bartonellaceae; genus Bartonella; species Bartonella sp. AP40SXNS. The sequence goes on along the minus strand of NZ_JBHIPB010000003.1, from coordinate 74,695 downwards.
GCCTCTCTAGATTTTCTAGCTTCTCACCCAACTACCCCTCAACGCATTCGGCTTGCGATAGAAAAAGCGCGTAAAATCAGTAAAGGGAATAATAAAATATCCGATCATGATTCTTTTCTCAAAAGCCTTGATGGCATAATTTTTGGAGGAGGCTTTTATACAGGTTTTGTAAGAGGCAACCAATTTATTCACCCACAATTGCGCATAGCTTTTTCTGTTCCAAACAATTTTACAATAGAACATTCAGCACACACTGTTTGGGCCAGTGGACCAGATAAAATTGCGATTCGTTTTGACGCTATCCCACATCCTGCTGAAATATCTGCGAGTGATTATTTGAAAAGCGGCTGGATTATCGGTCTAGATCAATCATCTATCCGCCCCATCACAATTCAAGGACTTACAAGTCAAGGTTTTCAAAGCCAAAGTTTACTTGGAGCGTGGGCCCATGCTACCAATGATCAATGGCAATTTGATGTGGTTGTCATTCCATTCAACAACCACATCTTTCGTTTTTTGACGGCCGCTCCACATAATTCTCGAAATTTTGCAGAGGTTGCCCAAAAAACGCTACAAAGCTTTCATTCTCTTTCATCTTCACAGTTAAAAAAATTGCAGCCCTTAAAAATCCGTGTTGTCCGTGTTAAACAAGGAGAAACCGTTGCCAATCTTGCAGATAAAATGCAATACACACCCTATAAAGAAAAACTCTTTCGCATCCTCAACGCCCTCTCACCAACGCAAACTTTACCCGCAGGTACAAAAGTGAAAATTATTACAGAATAAGCCTTTCTTCTCATCCGTTACAGTTTTGATTCTTTTCTGTCTGTATCACGCCCCCCCTTAAAGCATATTCGAAAATAAAGAGGAACACTTTAAAATCCAACTTCATCATGCCTTTATAGGTCTCCGTTTGATATATATTTCCTCCAAACTAACAGCCCCCTATCTTCTTCTGTTTATCAGTAGCGCTCCCAAAGAGGCATATTCCTAAACAAATATGGCCATCCCCTAAAACTGACTTTATCATATTCTCATATGCCCCCACTTAATATATTCTCTTTCCCCCCCAAAAGCCTTTCACTGCTTATATATCGTAAGCATCTTCTGAATGAAGCGTAAGGAGAGCAGAACGCAATTTTTGCAAAGCCCTAGCTTCAATTTGACGCACGCGCTCTTTCGAGATTCCTAATTTTTCACCCAAAACTTCGAGAGTCGCACCCTCTTCATTTAAGCGACGAAAGCGAATAATTTCCAACTCCCGTTCGTTGAGAATTTGCAACGCATCGTAAAGCCATTGTGTACGCCGTTGACCATCAATGACTTGCTCAATTAAAGCATCAGGAAGAGGACTCTCATCCACCAACACATCCATCTTTGCAATGGGATTATCACTGTTCTCAGAAACAGAAACACTCAAGGAATTATCAGAACTGGAAAAACGAAAATCCATGGTTTCAACATCACGCACAGAAACGCCGAGTTTTTCAGCGATTGTGCGAAAAATATCCTGTTTCGATAAAGCACTATCATCCTGCACCAGTTTTGCTCTCAAACGCCGAAGATTAAAGAAAAGTGCTTTTTGCGAAGAACTGGTTCCCCCTCGAACAATTGACCAATTTCGCAAAATATAATCTTGGATAGAAGCACGTATCCACCATGTTGCATACGTTGAAAAACGCACTTCCCGATCAGGTTCAAAACGTGCAGCTGCTTCCAATAGTCCCACATACCCTTCTTGTACCAAATCCCCCAATGGCATTTTGAAACGTTTAAAGCGATTAGCAATAGCAATCACTAAACGCATATGAGCCGCTGCAATTTGATGCATGGCATCATCATCACGTTTGTCTTTCCACCGCAGAGCCAAATCATGCTCTTTTTGTCGTTCAAGATAAGGTGCTTGCATAGCAGAACGCATCATATTACGTCCTAAGCTTTTGTCTGCATCGCTATAATTTTTGCTGCTTTTATAAACAGCATTTGAAAGATTACCCATAATAACCCCTTGCGATTAAAATTTATCAAAATTGATTTGGCAACGACATCATTGTTCTTCGCTTAAAAAGAACGCAAAAGTTGTTAACTTCTGTGACCACTACTTTAACGTGTAATTTTATAATCGCAATTGTTTTTTTTACTGTCATGGTAAAACTTCTTGTCATAAGACACAATTTCACCTGCAAAATGCCTTTACAATATGCCTTTTAGCCTATGAAATATTTGAAAAAACTTTCTCTTCACTTTTCATGACAAAACAGCAAAAAAATAAAGTGATCATGCAAAAGAAATGCCGTTTTTTGATAACCGGTTCCGTTTCCTTTTAAATTGAAGAATTTATTTATGCTTTCAGCTTTACAATACAACTAATAAGTGTAATTTGCAAATATAAAGCATCTAAACTGAATGAAAACTGAATGAAAAAAGAATCATTCAAGTTTTAAAGGCGCAAAGAAACAGCAAAAAATGACAAGAGTGATTGAAGCAAACGCAACAAACGTGTTAAAGAAAGAGCACCATTATGAAATTATCGCAAAAAGCTTTTGACCAGTGCCACACTGAGAAAGAAAATGATCATGGATAGCAAGATTGTTCAACAGAATGAGATTCTTCAAGATGATATTCTCATTGAAAAACACGGAAGGGGTAAATTTGAAGGTTTTCGTTTTTATGCCAACAAAAACAGTACCGATCAAATAGCTGGGAAGCAAATTTCGACAGAAATAGAGAATGAGAATTTGATTCTTGCTTTTTCCAAACGCGCGACACGTTTTTGTGCTTGTGCAAATGGAGATTTTACCCTCAGTTCTGATGGAATTGTGCGCTGGATTGGTCAACCCGTAGGACAACTTGTAGCAACAGAAGATTTTTTCAAACCAAAACTGATTGTTTTAGCAGATGAACAACTCACGGGAGAATCCCGCAATAACGTTGTGAAACGATTAGAACGCTTTGTCACCTTTCATTTTGAAACGACTTTAAAACCCCTGTTTGATTTGCGCAATGCTGATAATTTAACGGATTCAACAAACAGTCTTGCTTCACAACTTTTTAACTCTTTAGGGATTTTACCACGCCGCGAAGTCTTAGACATTGTCAAAAACCTTGCACAAGAATCACGTGCCGTTCTTCGGCGTCTAGGCGTGCGTTTTGGCGCTTTTCATATCTATGTTGCCGGAATGCTTAAACCTGCTCCGGTTCAAGCCATTACTCTCCTGTGGAATCTTCAAAATGCGGGACAAGATCAAACTGGTTTGGGTGAAGTTTTTTCAGCATTATCTGCTGGTCGAACCTCTTTAATTGTTGACCCTACCTATAACCGCCAATTTTATCAATTAGCCGGCTACCGAATCTTAGGACAACGTGCTGTACGGATTGATATTTTAGAACGTCTTGCCAATCTCATCCGTCCCGCACTTCATTGGAAACAAGGAAGTGATCCTAAACCCGATGGAGCCTATGATGGCAAAAGTTTTTTTGTTACACCAGCCATGATGTCCATTCTTGGGGCCAATGGAAACGATATGGAAGAAATCCTCAAAGGACTTGGTTATCAATCGTACAGCATAAGCAATACTGTTTTTGAACAAAATCTCTTTGCACACCAAGCCTCTTCCCCTGTCAATGAGACAAAGCAAGATGTTCCTGCAGCAGCATGCGTTGGAAGTCAATGGCAAACAATAAGCGATTTAGAAACAACACGAGAAGAAAAAAATACCTCATTCCCAAACACTTTATCCTCTAGTATTGAACAACATCTCCATAAAACCAATCGCTTACCAGCAGCTGAACCTGTTGGGAATTTTGCCAAATCCCCTCGCTCTACAGAAGAAGATAAAGTTATTTTATTATGGCATTATAAGCATCAATTTCCCCACCATGCACAAAAAAAACGTGATAAATTAGGAAATAAGTGGCAAAATAAATCGAAGAACGCTGTAAAAAAAGCGGAATACAAAAATGAAAATTCCCCTCAAGAAGCACCATCACAAGCAAAACGCTCTCATAAGTTCCACAAATCCCAAGGAAAACATGCAAATCATAAGCCCTTTCAAAAAGAAAAGCGCCTTAATCCTGATTCACCTTTTGCGAAACTAGCTGTACTACGCGATCAACTCACCAATCATAAAAACACGCACACACTTTCCTCTAAAGAGAATTAAAGTAACAAATGGAGTTTGATCTTGACCCACGTAGTAACCGACAACTGCATTCACTGCAAATATACGGATTGCGTTGAAGTCTGCCCAGTTGATTGTTTTTATGAAGGGGAAAATATGCTTGTTATTCACCCCGATGAATGCATCGATTGTGGTGTTTGCGTGCCAGAGTGCCCAGCAGAAGCGATTTTACCTGATACAGAACCAGGATTAGAAAAGTGGTTAGAACTCAATCTTCATTATGCAAACAAATGGCCTAATCTAACCACCAAAAAAGATCCTCTTCCTCAAGCAAAAGAAATGGATGGTGTTCCAAATAAATTAGAAAAGTATTTTTCAGAAAATCCAGGAAGTGGCGAAGAGTAATGATAAAGTGTACACTCTCCTCCTTCAACGATTGAAAGACTTCTCTTGTAAAAATAAAAAATCCTTAAGCGAAATGATTGATTCTTTTAAATTTTGATGTTAGTGTTATTTTAACATGATCATCTTTCTAAGTATTTTTCTTTGCTTGTTATAGTAAAGCGGTGTATTTTTTTTTGATTTAAAAGTACTCGGCTTTTATGCTCACTTAATTGGTACAATATACTTGGTTAAAGAAAACTCAACCCTCAGGTTTATAACCTGTTTTCCGATACATTTGTTGATCATAAGGGAGTAAACTAAAATATGGCATCCCAACATGGAACGTCTTCCAAGACCAAAGAATTTGCAACCTCTGAATATATCGTCTACCCTACGCATGGAGTAGGACAAATTATAGCGATTGAAGATCAAGAAGTTGCAGGACATAAATTAAAACTTTTTGTCATTCATTTCGCGAAAGATAAGATGGATGTCAAAGTCCCCATTGCAAAAGCCCTTTCCGTTGGAATGCGTAAATTATCTGCTAGTGATTCTGTCGAACGTGCCTTAAAAGTTTTACGTGGAAAAGCACGCGTTAAACGGACCATGTGGTCACGTCGTGCACAAGAATATGATGCTAAAATCAACTCAGGAGATCTTATTTGTATCGCCGAAGTGGTCCGTGATCTTTTCCGCTCTAATCTACAGCCTGAACAATCTTACTCTGAGCGCCAACTTTATACAGCTGCTCTTGAAAGAATGGCCCGTGAAATTGCGGTTATCAATAGTCTTTCTGAAACAGAAGCTATCAATCTCATAGAGATGCATCTCTCCAACAAGCCGGAACGCGAGTTTAAAACTGAGAGAGAAGAAACAGATGAAAACAGTAAAGCTGTCTACGCTGCATAATACACTCTTTCATCATAATGATGATATTTCGATAAAACCAGCGAAAAGCTGGTTTTATTTTTTAACATCCTCTCTGCCCTTAAGGACAAAGTTTCTTAACCAGCGCCAATCTATAAACAATCTAACTTTTCGACAAATTCCTCCTCCTTATTTTCTTTCTTCATAGATAACAAACTGATTAATCATCATAATCTAGCATTATTCATATTAAATTAGAATCTTGAATATGGTAAGATTTCTCATTTTAAATTGCTCTCATGTTGAAGCAATCAAATCACTTGCTTGTCAATCACAAGAGGAGCTGATCTGTGGGTAAAAACTGTATAAAAAGAGTGAGATACTGTCTCAAGCACCAAAGGATATACCAACATTGGAATCTGGCAAGATGTGTAAGGGCGGGGGCTTGCTTTTTTATTTAAGCGTAAAGAGCATAGTGCCGTTTATACACTACACCCGAGACTTTACCATTTACCCTTCTACAAAACCATTATAACATTCAAAAACGCCGTCATAAAATGGATGCCACAAATATTGAAAAATATTCCTTTAAAAAAAGCGTGACAGTACAACATAAGCATATTTTGTCTTGGGCGCTCTATTTTGCATGAGAAGCATTCCCCCCATTAAAGAACGCGATAAAAAAAAACATGAACTAAAACCATCATCTCCATTCTGTAAAAGGCATTCCAAATACTTTTGAAAGCAGTAAAGCTCACTTAAAAAATAACAATAAAAATGAACGTTAGCATTGCCCTTTCAATTTCATACTTTTCCCAAATGAGGTTTCTTATTTCAGAGATTAGGAGATATACGCAATATTCTTACTCCAATCGAACACAAAAAATCTAGAATGATTCATAGAACTCTTAAAAGTCTTAATCTCTGTTTCAAGCAAACCGCCAAAGATTGGATATTCTCAGCAGGAATTGTCCATATATCATCTTTAATCTGATTCACGAATATGACGCAAAGGATTAATACGAACGCCTGTCAAGATAAGCAAACGCAAAGCCAATTGTGTTATGTTTTGTGTTTTACAGAGTAACTTATAAAAGGAAAGAACATCTCTCCAATCCATGGCTGGTCTATGAGTGGTTTTATGACGTTGTTTGCCTAAGAGTGCGCGTGCTTTTTTTGCTTGTAAATCAACATCCAAACCCAAAGCAACCGCATGCTTAAGACAACGATTAAGACGCTTCAGTGCTTTATCTGCTGTTGCAGCTTTTGCATGCCAAATAGAGGCAAGGGTATTGCGTATCTCTGTTTGCGTAATCTCTGAAACGGGTAGACAGCCTAATTTGGGGAGAATATGGAGGCGTAAATGTAAAAACCAATTACAAGCTTCACCATCATTTTTTAATTCAGCTTTACGGCTTTCAAAAGCATCTAGAGCAATGTTTTTTAAATAATGGAGATTACGCATTGCCTCACACTTTTGTTTATCGCGTTCTTTAATGGGGTCACGCCCCTCACGTAAAACAGCACCCCACCCAATTGCCAATTCACGGGCTTGTTTAAAGAAACATCTCGCAACGCTCCCAAGCCCATTTCGCGGCCCCCGTGAAAGGTATAACGGTAAATCCATTGACCACCCCCATCTCTTACGTTTGTGAAGAAGCAAGCCGGTACCATCATTATATTTTCCAGCTCGTGGGTGTTACGACAGCCCTTGGCTTTTAAGACTCCTCATAAGAACCATTTTTAGTTCTTTCTTATACAAATTTTATCCACACACTCATCCCACTTGTGACGTGCAAGCAAGCGGTTTTGATTAATTTTAGATAGAGCGATTTGAAATGAGTGAATCTTACGTTATTCGGGGTTCTAATCCAATATGAAAAAACTGAATTATATATATAAATCAATATGTTGTCTAGTGATGAACAGATAACAAAAAATCATAAACTTAGGTAAGCAACACCATAAAATCATTCATAAACCAGCTATGAACTGGAAAAACGTACCGGCTTTGTAAAATACTTTGCTACCCCCACACATAACATATTTGGTTTTAAGTTTACTTATTTTTACAAGCTGTTCCCAACAAATCCCTTATATTCACAAAAATACGAAAAATATATGGAAAATTCTTAGTTCAAAAATATGAAAAGACAGCGTGATATTTATAGAAGAGTCTCATATACCTTTATCATAAAAAGCACTAAAGATTATTGAATCTGTATAGCTTTTGTCTTGTAACGGTTTTCTCTTTTCTGCTCATAAGAAAGCACGCTGATATCAGCATACACTTAACCCCAATGTTACAACAATTCTTACATTTGAAAATATTCATTATAGACATTTTTTCCTTTTTTATAGAGTTTTTACCCACATGCCAGCCCCACTTGTGACCGAAAAGCAAGTGATTGTCATTGATTCAACATAGGGAAAAATTTGAAATGAGAAAATCCTACGATAGATCTTCCATTTAAGGCGCAAAACAACAAATGATCTCTATAAATCAATGTAATGTCGATCTCTATTTTTTAAGGAGAATCACATGTCACAATATAAGTCTATAGACAAACCATTGCCTTAAATATTCTCATAAAAAACACCGTTATGCTTTATGCTTAAAGCCTTACATGGATCAACCGCCTTAAAGACGATATTTAACGGTCTAATAGGATTCTCTCTACGGTCAATAAAGATTAAGTGTGATACAAAATGATTCTATTACTGAGCTAACTTATATCAATACCCAAGCTCTTAACGAAGTCATCATAAAAGACACTGATACAAGCAATCCTTTATAGCCTCTCAAGAAAACAAGAAAATCATCTCCCACAATAGAATCATTTTTCTACAGAAAAACTTTATCCCACACATGTTTTCAAGAAAAAGTGAAAAACGCATCTTACCCAATGCATTCACTAATGAAATAAAAGAAGTTCACCAATGGAAAAGAAAGAAAACGCTAAAGTTTTAACCACTAAAACAGAACGCCCACGATACATTCCCTGTTCCACATCGATAGAAGACGACGCAAGGGAACCTCAACATTCATCTTAAAGCGAAAATGCACGCCCCAAGCGTGCATTGATCGATGAAATAAAAGAAGTTGACCTCTGGAAAAGAAAGAAAACGCTCAGTCTTTAACCACTAAAACAGAACGTCCACGATACATTCCCGTTTTCAAATCAATGTGATGAGGACGACGTAATTCACCAGAATTTTTATCTTCGATATAAGTCGGCGCCTTCAGAGCATCAGCCGAACGGCGCATGCCCCTCTTCGCTGGAGAGGTTTTTCGTTTAGGTACAGCCATAAAAAGACACTCCAAATCCATTAAAACAGAAAAAGCAATGTCAAAAATGACAATGCTTCATTTAAAACACCATAAAATTTGAGGATATTATACACTGATAAAAAAGAAGAGGCAATGTCAAAATGATCCTCCTCTTACCAAAAATGACCTTCCTGTTATCAAAAATGGTGTCACAATAATCAAATGAATATCAAAAACACTGCAAAATTTGAGAATTTTATACACCAATGAAAGCTTTTTTATAAACCCTTCATTTAATTTTTATTTGGTTTCAAAAGGGATTAGCGCATACAGTAGAGATACGGATAAAAAGAGAAGTTGATTTTTAATAAAAAATGACGCCAATTTATGAAAACAAGAAAAAGTGACAATCTTTCTCTTTAAATTTCATAATTTCATTTTTGTAAAAACAAAGGAAGCAAGAATGCACGAATTTACCACCCTTCTTGCAAAACATAGAGAAACCGTTGAAAAACGGCTTGATACCCTGTTAAGTGATCAAATCCAAAATGGTGAAATTTCACGCCCTAAAAACTTAATCAAAGCCATGCGCTATGGTGTGCTGAACGGTGGAAAACGCTTGCGTCCTTTTCTTGTAATTCAAAGTGCTACACTTTTTGACGTCCCTGTAGAACATTCTCTTGATGTTGCATGTGCCTTAGAATGTGTCCATTGTTATTCGCTCATTCATGATGATCTTCCCGCTATGGATAACGATACACTCCGGCGTGGAAAACCCACCGTCCATATAGCATTTGATGAAGCAACAGCAATTCTAGCAGGCAATGCCCTCTTAACATTTGCCTTTGAAATCATTGCTCATAAAGCTAGTACTTTATCTACAGATATTAGAATCAAGCTGATCACGTCCCTTGCACAATCGGCAGGACTTGGCGGTATGTTAGGTGGACAAATGCTAGACCTTGAAGCTGAAAAAAGACCGCAAGAAAGTACTGACATCATCACTCTACAACACATGAAAACAGCAGCCCTAATAAGCTTTGCTTGCCAAGCAGGCGCCATCATTGGCAATGCATCTAAAGAATTAACCGAAAAGCTTACTGATTTTGGTACCTATCTTGGTTTAGCCTTTCAATTAACTGATGACCTTCTTGATGTCACCGCCAACACGCAAACCCTAGGAAAAACGGCTGGGAAAGATAAAACGGCACAAAAAGCCACTTTTGTTCATCTTTACGGCATTAAAGAAACCCAAAAAAAGCGAGATACACTCATCAGTAAAGCAGAAGCATTCTTACATCCTTTTGGCGCTAAAGCACTCCCCCTCCAACAAGCAGCACACTTTAGTGCAATACGCCAAAATTAAACTTCATCCGCCCTACTTTTACACCTTCATCTTTGTTGAATGCATAATAGACTTTTCAAAGAGACTTCAATATCGTAGGTCTGCATTATAGCTCCTATCATGAAATGGATGTGCCAAATATTGAGAGGTGTTTCATTAAAACAAGCGCGCGTGAATTGATAACACAAATACATTCTAGGCATCCTATTGTGCTTGAAAAACGCCCCACTCATCAAAGAATGAAAGAAACAAAAACGGTAAAGCAATGCGTAATATTCAGGCTTTAAAAGATATCGCCATGGATGCTTTAAAGCCGAATAAAAAAACAACCGTAAAGAAAGAAACTCGTTTCTCCTTTATATCTTTAATCTTCTAACGATAAGGTAAAAAATAAACAGAATAAATATAAAACAGAGCATTTTATAAACCCGCAAAAGACAATAAAAATGCCGATTGGCTTTGTAGCCTTATCAAAATCATCTGTTGTTCATTGCCAACCGTAGAAGTACAATGCCCTCAGTAAAGAGTCGTAATTTTTATGCCTTTCCACGCTATCTTGTTGTAAAAGATCAAATATGGTTACATTCTGTAAATTCACTCGTGTATTGTTGCTCTCTAAAAACACTTTTACAAAAGTGCTGATTGTTTAGTTTAAGCATCATTTTTTTGAAACTCGTATTTAAAATATCAGAAAAAAATGAACATAATGGCTATTTTGATTTTTATGCCACCCTCAAAGAACAAAATCTTTTAACCTAATCTACTCTGTAAACAGTCTAGTGTCCTACCGAGTAGGTTTCTCTCGTTTTCCACGCATGCGATTCACTTAAACTAAAGACGCGATAAACAAGACTTAAGAATATTCACCATGCACTTCTTAAAATACTTAATGTATCAAACAGGATACCTTCACTACCCTTCAAATGACGGTATGTTACGGCATAACAGGATAAATAAAGTCATCAATTTCAATAACACGAAAAAAAAATATTATTACCGATCTCTCTTTTCTTAGCAAGAAAGATATAAAACATTTGATTTATAATGATAATTCATGTTTTTCAACTTGAATAAGAACCCTAAATACCGTAAGATTCTTTCATTTCAAATCTGTGTATATTGAATCAATCAAAATCACTTGCTTGCACCTCACAAGCGGGAAAAGCCGTGTGGAGCAAAACATCAAAGAAAGGACTAAAAAATGCCTCTTATGAACCGGCTTAAAAGCCATGGGCTGTCCACAACATTAGGAGCTAGCAAAGTGAATGATTGTGTCGGCACGCTCCTTCAAAAGCAGAAACATTTTTATTTACAAAAGTGTGTAATAACTTCAATTTAATAATAATCATGGTCACTATACAACTTTAATTCATCACGCTCTTTATCTCGTTGATTCAATTCATCACATAAAAAGAGAATTGATAAAATTAAACAGAGAATGATCATTGCAACAGAAAGATAAAAAAAGTCCTTATTATTATATATAAAAGCGCAATCTAATTTGTGATAAGTCGTTTTTTCAACCCAAGTGCAAATTTGCTCCTTTAAGTGCAGTTTTCTTATTAAGATGAAAAGCATCATTGTAAATGAACCTATACCTGTTGCCAAAGCTGGAAAATATGTCCACCTTTTGAAGCCATAATGAACAAATATGCAACATGGATAAGAAAATGCCGCGATTATTAAGACTATTATAGCCATTTAATATCCTTCGAGAGAATTTTACCCATTACCCATTAAATGTCATTTGTAAATTCTTCTTGGTTTCATCATGTCATATATCGTGTTTAGCTCTATGCAAAAACGTGCTATTTTTCTAGTATTTTCACTATGACCAGCGTTCATACTAGACACGAGATCAATAATTTGTGTTGTAGAACTGATGCCATTTCCGCTTGAAGAATTAAGAAATTTTTTCGCGTAATCAATCATGGGGTCAGTAGAATTCATAGACATATTATAGGCCCAAATAAAATCGCTTTCTCTCCAGTTATAGTCATAACGCAAACTGCTTATGACATTGGGTAACATTGCCCATGACATCTCCTCATTATAATCACCACGCAATAAATTAACAAAGCGTCCACATAAAACAATAAGTATGTGACGATGCCATATAATATCAAATTTTGGCGCTATATTCTGATAGCCACGACTATAGATGAAGTTTCTTGCTTGTTCTTGCTTTTGAAAATGTTCAAAAGTCTCGTATTTTTCACTGATATATTCTTCGTAAAGTTTATTGTACTGCTCTAGACTATCTACACGCGTACATCCTAACAATACAAATACAGAAAAAAGAGTTATAAATGTTATAATAGGCGTTATAGATAACGATTTCATCGCTTTACCTTTTAATGACTATAATTTGTAGAACTTAACAGATTTCTATTAAATATATCAATATGTGTTTATTTATTTTTGTTTATATCAAATTATACTTAACGATATTGCTGTTTTTAGTTTTATGATTTCTCCAAGAAGAAGGGATCATTCAAAATCCGTACAAATAGGTTTTCTTTACTATCTGAAAGTATTTTCTAACGTCAGAACATGCAGAGTTCACTCTGCAACCAAAGAGAAAATACCCTAAATAAGAATGAAAGATGTAAGAAAACATCTCAATAAGATGATGTGTATTTTAAAAAAAGCAATGGTAAAATCCGCTAACTATACCAACAATAAAATCGATCATGAGGAAATCCGATTAGGACAGGCTAGAATTGTCCTCCCGCTTATTAAACACTGCGTAGCAAGACATTTCCGAAAAATATAAGCGAAAACAGGAAAATTGTTGTGCACTATTACCATTCCTTAATAAGTATATAATCCGGTACAATCATGTTCTCTATCAGCTTCTCATCTTGCCAACAACTCTTAGCGTTCAAGAATATTCATGAGAAGCCTTTTTACTTCTTTTTTATGATTTTTACACTACGCCCACTTATAATGTACAAGAAACATGATTTTGATTAATATACATAGATTTGCAATAAGAAGAACGGACAATATTCAGCTTTCTCATTCAACATGAAAACAATGATAAGACTTATAAATCAAAGCCTTGATCCACTATAATGCCCGATGAGACATGCGTGATAATGATAAGTAAATATTCTCACTGAGCTTTTTTGAGATTTCCTTCTAAAAAAAATACTGCCAACAAGTAAATCAATAAATAAACAGCAAAAATATAAACGAGCGAGAAAAAGCCAAACATATCGACCATATACGCACTCATGTAAAAAAATACCAAGAGGCTCAATCTTCCAACGGTTGACAAGAAAGATTCATATGTAGCCCTGAAATGATCACTAATACTATCATGCAAAACAACTTCTACACGAAGATATGTATACTTAATGAGATAAAAAATCATACAGACTAAAATGACAGCAATTTCTTTTCTTGGTTCAAAGAAAGCAACGGTAAAAATCAGTGAAGCTGAAAGAAACAACAGTAAAATAAAATTCACTCTTTCACTTAGTTTTGTAAAGAGAAAACTAGCCAAGAGCTGAGAGAACAATATAAGTGAAAATGTCACACCAAGATCAAAATAAGTGACAATAATATTATGATCTTTAAATATCCACTGCCAATACTGCGAGAATATATTGAAAAAAATCAATGAAAAATAAAAGCATAAAGAGATATAAGGAACTTTAATAAAAATAGACAACATCTCTTTAGCATCATAAATGAGAGAATTCGCTTTATTTGGTTTTTTCTCCCCCTTCAAATCATCAAGAAAAAACAAACCAAATAGTGTTGTCATCAACATTAAAAACGCCGCGATATACCATATATATTGGCTCGAATAATCAGCAAAATAAGCACCGATCAAACTGAATATAAACATGCCGATGTAATTATATTGAGAGCTGGAACCAAGCACTTTTTTAGTGGATGTCAATTTTGCTTTTGCATATTGAACAAGTAAAGCATTATAAGCCCCCGCAATCAATGTCAACGATAAGGCATTAAAAGATTCTGCCAAAAGAAATCCATAAAAGCTTGTAGAAAATCCCATGAGACATAGCCATGTAGCAGCAAAAGCCGCTGCCAAAACAATCGATATTTTATAACTTTTTCGATCAGCAAAATATCCCAGAGGAATATCGGTAACCATCATAATAAAAGCCTGAAACGACTTAATGATCCCGATATCAATAAGCGTTAAGCCTTTTTCAAGCATATAAAAGACAATAAAGGCACCTGTTAAAATTCTTATACCGTTAAATAAAAATCCAAATGCTAATATACTGGTCATGCATTCCCCCAATAACACCCAAAAAGGCACCATATACATCATTTTATATCAATATAAAAAGCTTATATTTCACGACAAATAGGGCAATAACCGCTATAAGGATCTCCAACCCTATCAATTTGATACCCCGAAAAATTCTGGGAAAATGCCTAAAAAATCAATAAACAATGTTCTTTCTATAATTTGACATTTGTCAAAATCCGCTAAATATTTCACTGTCTCAAAAGCAGCCCAAAAACCAGCAACAACATTTACGGATCTATTAAAGTATTCATATCATTTTGCTTAATAGTCTTAACACACTCAAGCTCATTAATATCCTTCATAACCTTCTCATTCTAAAACAGGCATATCATCTGGTTTTACCTAAAATAATAAGCAACCAACAACAGTATTGACCATAGCTAAAGCAGCACACAACAGCACCCTCTTCACATTGAAGACAGCTTGTTTAAAAAAACGACACACCCTTTTTACTTCAACCTTATGCGATTTTTACCTCAACCTTGCCCAAAGCGTGTATGAATATAATCACTCAAAAGCGCTTCAAATTCTTCAGCAATGTGATCACCCCGCAAAGTTTTTACCTTTTGTCCCTCAATAAAAACAGGTGCCGCTGGACTTTCCCCCACTCCAGGCAAAGAGATTCCAATATCCGCATGTTTTGACTCCCCCGGTCCATTGACGATACATCCCATCACAGCCACCTTCAAACTTTCAACCCCAGGATATTTTTCACGCCAAACGGGCATATTTTTGTGTAAATCCGTTTCAATTTTTTGTGCCAATTGCTGAAATACTGTCGAGGTCGTGCGACCACATCCAGGACAAGCAGCAACAACAGGCAAAAATTGTCGAAACCCCATTACTTGCAAAAGTTCTTGTGCAACTTTGACTTCTCGTGTTCGATCACCACCAGGTTCAGGAGTTAATGAAATTCGTATCGTATCGCCAATCCCTTGCTGTAATAAAATGCCCAAAGCCACCGAAGAAGCCACAACCCCTTTTGTTCCCATCCCTGCTTCTGTCAAACCCAAATGGAGTGCATAATCACAACGCTCTGCCAGGGCAATATAGACAGCAATAAGATCTTGGACATCACTCACTTTAGCAGAAAGAATAATTTTATCACGTCCCAATCCTAACTCTTCTGCTAAAGCAGCCGAAAGCAAAGCCGACTGAACAACAGTTTCCCGCATCACTTCAGCCACAGATAAGGGTTTTTCTTGCTGTGCATTTTCATCCATAAGCCGTGTTAACAACGCATTATCAAGAGAACCCCAATTCACACCAATGCGAATAGGTTTATGATACCTACAAGCAATCTCTATAATTTCCGCAAATTGGCGATCTTTTTTTGCACCAAAGCCAACATTTCCAGGATTGATGCGATATTTTGCAAGCGCCTCAGCACACGCAGGATGCTCTGATAAAAGCTTATGACCAATATAATGAAAATCCCCCACCAATGGGATAAAAAAACCTAACCTCTCCAATCGCTCCCGTATTTTTGGGACAGCAGCTGCTGCTTCATCGCGATCAACAGTAATCCGAACCAATTGAGACCCAGCTTGCCAAAGAGCAGAAACCTGCGCAACAGTTGCATCAACATCCGCTGTATCTGTATTGGTCATTGACTGGACAACAATCGGGCTCTCCCCCCCAACGATCACATCACCAACAGCAACACCAACAGACCGACGACGCTCAAGTGGTTTAGATAAAGGATAGGTCGTACTCATCAAGTCCTCAAATTTTTAAAACCTGCGCTATCAATCATCGTTTATATCGACTTCCTTCGCGCTTCAAAGGACGAAAATTACACCGCCCACCAATCTTAACAGATTGCTCTCAAAAGGTTCTACCTACTAACACTGAAGCAAATCAACCCATAGGGACTCTTCATTCTATAAACACACCAGATCCGTTTCACAATTCCTGTTCAAGTTTATACTTTTACACTTGGTTGCTCCAAAAAGAAACTGAAATCAAACAGAGATAATATCGTATTTTAAGTTGCATGTTTATACTCTACATCAACATCATCGCAGAACAGTATTTTACAACACACTAGATAACGCTTATCAAAGCGCAATTTAAAAAAATGCATGAAAGACACCGCCAAATTAATCCAACATATTGATTTGTAATAATCTATTTTTTACAAATTTGAATGGCAAACCCAAATATCGTAAGATTTTCTCATTTTAAATCTTCTTAATTGAATCAATCCATGCCACTCCCTACAGCCACAAGAGAATAGATAGATAAAAATTTCTTATAAACTATTTCAAGTGCCAAAAGTTATCCCAACACTTTAAACAAACAAAAAAATGAAGACATCGCCCACCATCTTTATGAATGAACCTTACACCATTTTGTAAAAATTTTTACCTTACATCCTTAACAAACGCCATCATGCAATGAATCCGAGCCCATTAGAAAATGCCTCATTAAACCCAAACTCTTAGTTTTCATTTCATCCACAAGCCGCATAATCAATGCAACCTTTCAATTTTCAAGCCGTTATAGCAAAACCCCAAACACAATTCCAACGATCATGCAACAATTTAACATATGAAGGAGTCAATAAATGTGTCTATTTTCACCCCATAGAAAAAATGCTAAAATTAAAAAACGTATAGCACAATTAAAAAGAGAGCTGGTTCCCGTAAATTATTGGAGTTCTCAAAATGATAGCTTTGAAAACATTTCTGAGCTGTTTAACACATGGAAACAAAAAGGCCGTCACGCACTTTATCACCTCAACGAACATGCTACAGAATTAAAGAAAAAAGCGAAAGAAAATCCTAAAAAAACCCTCGCATTAGCAGCAGGAGTCGTTTTAGTAAGCTTCTTGCTGATCCGTAAAAATTAATAACACAAGCAACAACCTCCCCTTTTAATGCCCGACTCAAAACGGGCATTTTTATGGTTTACAAAATATAAACTTTACGTCTTCCTCCTAACTTTACGCCCTCTCCCAAAAGGATAAGTTTTTCATCCGCCTCATCCGTCTTTGACTTCCTCCCCACACCTCAAAGAATGGAGATTGCTACCAGTCACCGGACTGTCAACAGTCCAGCATCTCTCGGCAGGCTTCACCTGCTGACCATTTCCGCGGTTCACTTTATAGGCGCGATAGACAAGCCCTGCCCTGAATACTGATCACGATATCTAAAAAACTCTTAATATGTAAAGCTTGTCATGCCTTATATCACCGCTCTAAACAACGCTGTTTTACGGCATAACAGGATAATCCAACTTTTTATCTCGCAGACTCTTCCGCTGTCCACCCATGTGGTTCGTATCACCTCACCTCAAAGGACAATGTTGCTAGAAACTACAGGCACACAGCTTTCAATATTCCATCCCTCTACTACTGGGTTATTTCAAAAGAAATAGAAACGATTAAAAATGCATGCGCTTTAATGTTTTAAAAAGCATTATTTTACAGCATAACAAATAAGAACTTTAAGAGCTTTAAAAGATGTATCATAACAAACCAAACGAAATCTTCCAACGTGAATACCCACTTGCTATAAAAAAGTGGCATAAAAATTAAACTGAAAAAACCCAAAATTTTATCCTCCAGAATCAACTCGCTGCGAAGTATCTACATACGTAACCACGGACATCCCAGGAATGAGCTTTTCAATTCCTTCCTGCCCAGGATCTAAAGCAATCCGTACTGAAATACGTTGCGCAATTTTGATAAAATTACCTATTGTCGTATCCGTTTTTAACAATGAAAATTCTGAGCCTGTAGCAGGTGCAAAACGAACCACACGCCCTGTTAACTTTTTGTTGTTCAATGCATCAACAGAAAAAACAACTGGTTGTCCCACACGCATCTGAGAAAGCTGTGTTTCCTTATAATTAGCAATAATCCAAATATCATCAGAAATAACAGAGACCAATTGCGTACCGGGCATAACATATTGCCCTACCCGCGCTCCAACTAATCCAATATAGCCTGTTCGAGGAGATAAAATCTTTGTATGATCAAGATTAAGTTTTGCCAACTCAACACTCACCTTTGCTCCCGCAATTTCTGACTGTAAACTTTGCCGTTCAAGATTTAATTGTTTTTGCAATTGTCGTTTTGTTTCCAATGCCGTCAAGAGTTGTGAAAAAGGACGAGAAACAGAACTTTCCGTATCACCAAAACCTAACTTTTTACTTTCAGGGACAATATTGGAGAATGCTCGTGAACGCGCCAATTCAACTTCTGCAGCATTAATTTCGCCCTGCAAAAGCTGTGCTTGCAATTCAATACTTGCTAGTTTTGCATTTTTTGAATCGAGAATAGCCTGTGCCCGTGCAAGCTGCTGACGAAAAAGAGAATCATCGAGCTCAAAGAGCAACATTCCCTTTTCAACGCGTTGATAATCTTGCACATAAATCCGCGCGATCACCCCAGAGATCTGTGAACTAACCAGCGTAACATTGCCCTTAATGGAAGCATTATCCGTTATTTGGATGTGACTCACAAAAGGAGGAAGTCTCCAAGCCCATAAAATCAGTAAAACACCCGTAATACCTGATAGGAATGCAATAATTGTAGCTTTTGATCGTAATGCTTTTATCATTTTTTGCACCCCTCTTTCTATGACATTACTCTACTTTTCTAATGCTCGCAAAGAGCATGACTTAACAATCATTGTGACAAGAAAAATAACGAATGCAATCATTGAAATATAAAAATAAAGCCTAAAAACGTCATCATAAGCAAAAATATTTGCTGTTAACTTAAATTTTTCTATCAACATAGAAGTACCCTGCTCACTCCCCAAGCCATTGGGAACAGAGACACCATAAGAAGGCGAAAACAAAGTATTCATCTCACCAGAAATAAGTGGATCAGTAACAACAATATTTTGTGTTAAAGACTCAAAGTTCTTATGGGCAAAATAAAACTGTAGGCTGCCAAAAAAAGCAGACCCCATCAATCCCCCTGTCACTTGCGTTAACAAAAAAACAGCAATAAAGCTTAAAACATAACGCGGACCTCTCTCACCAGCGAGCACAAACCCTTTGAAAAGAGCAGGCGGCAAAAACAGTGCATAACTAAAACTCACCAATCCTTGGCTCAACATCATATCTTGCGGACGCGTTAAATGGTTTACACGACTATCTAAATAAGCTCCCAGCGCCAAACAACCCAAAGATAACAAATAAAAATAATCCTCACGCCCCGCTCGTAAAAAAAAGACGCAAACAGCTCCCCCTAACAAAATACCTAGTACCACAGCAAGATACATGGGCGCCATCTCACGATTAAGCAAACCAAAAAGATTAAAAAAGCCTACGGGCAAATTTGACCGTTCTAACAAGAAAACATGAAAGATAAATAAAATAAAAACAGATTGGACCATTTCCTTACTGAAAATCCACCGGAGATCAATCAACGGTTTTTCTCTATTAAGCTCAATAATAATAGCAATAGCCAATGAGAAAATGGCAAGTGCGAGCCCCCAACCAATCCATGGTGCTTCATACCACCAATACAATATGCCAACAGACATAATCACGGCATTTAATCCAAGACCAAGAGCAATCAAACCATAGCTTATCCAATCTAACTTTTGAATCACCTTACTGCGAACAACAGGCGTTAGGGGCAAAGTATAGATACAAACCAAGCTGATGAGAACCAATCCCATTTCCAGCGCGGAAAGACTGGAAAAACCACCATGTTCCAGCAAATCAGGAGAAATCAAACGTGATAAAGGTGCCGCTAAAGCAGCATTCATATAATTCAAGCTAAGACCAATAGTAAACTTCTTTGCTGGAGCAAAAGCCTCCATCATATAAAGCAGAGCAAGCGAAGCCAAAGGTGCAGCAGCAATCCCAGCAAAAAAGCGAATAATCAATGCAGAACGCAAATCCGTAACAAAGAGCTGTAAAACACAAACCAAAACGAAGCCAAGGATTGATAATTCAGCAAAAGCGCGCAACCCAAATTGATAGCGAATTTTGATCAACATAATCGCTATACTTACATTTGGCGCCATATAGGCCGCTACCAACCATGTTGTCTCGGTCAAAGTTGCGTGAAAATCACCGGTCAGATGGACAATGTTAGACTGAACAATATTAGCCCCTAAACCATAAGCCCATTGCAAAATAAGAGAAGCCAAAATATAAACAAAGCACTTTGGCAAAGGCCCTGCAAAAACACGACCAGGACGAGGAAAAGGTTTTCCGCTCCTTTTAGCAGACACAACCGTACTCTTTTTCCCGCTCATGTCACCTTTTCCTGTCTACCCTTGCTACGCCTCTATCAACGAAGAACCATCAGCTGACAATTGCTGGAAAAAAGCCTCTATTTTATGTTTATCCTCATCACTTGCTCCCCCCTTTAACATCGCTTGAACTTGCAAAATCTGCTGTTCTAATACATCAAAAGAAAGATGCTCTACAGTCACAACATGCTCTACCAATAAAGAGCAGCCTGAAAAGGTAATATTTGCAACACCTCCACATACAGCAAATAATTTCTCACCTAAAGAAGTGCGAACACGAACACTTCCCAACACAATACTTGCCACCAATGGCGCATGATGCGCCATAACTGTTAAAGAACCTGAAGCTGAAGGAAGAACAACAGACACGACCTGATCTGAAAACACAATTTTTTCAGGCGATACAAGCTCAAACAAAAAATGCTCTTCTCTATTGTTTTCCACAAAAGTCTCCACAATACCCGATATAAGGACTTTCCGTTTTTTTAACGACTCGTCCTTTTTAACGACAAAATATTCATGACAGTTTTCTTCTTAATAAGAAATTTCCTACTAAGAAGCCTCTGCCATAAGACGCTTTCCTTTTTCAAGTGCTTCATCAATCGAACCAACCATATAAAAAGCAGCTTCTGGCAAATCATCATAATCGCCAGCACAAAGACCTTTAAAACCTTTGATTGTCTCTTCTAAAGGGACGAGTTTTCCCGGTGAACCAGTAAAGGCTTCCGCCACATGGAAAGGTTGCGAAAGGAAACGTTCAATTTTACGTGCCCGTCCCACCAGCAATTTGTCGTCTTCAGAAAGTTCATCCATTCCAAGAATAGCAATAATATCCTGAAGTGCCCTATAACGTTGTAAAATAGTTTGCACTTGACAAGCAACCGTATAATGCTCTTCCCCCACAATCAATGGATCCAACATACGCGAGAAAGAGTCAAGCGGATCAACCGCTGGATAGATTCCCTTTTCAGCAATAGAGCGCGAAAGAACTGTCGTTGCATCCAAATGGGCAAAAGACGTTGCGGGTGCTGGATCTGTCAAGTCATCTGCAGGAACATAAATCGCTTGAACAGAGGTAATAGAGCCTGTTTTTGTACTGGTAATACGTTCTTGCAAAGCCCCCATATCCGTTGCCAAAGTTGGCTGATACCCCACAGCAGAAGGAATACGCCCTAAAAGAGCAGACACCTCAGCTCCTGCTTGCGTGAAACGGAAAATATTATCCACAAAGAAAAGAACATCTTGTCCTTCATCACGGAAACTTTCCGCAATTGTCAATCCTGAAAGAGCCACACGCGCACGTGCTCCTGGGGGTTCATTCATTTGCCCGTAAACAAGCGCACATTTTGATCCTTCCGTTGAACCATTATTCTCTCTTGGATTCACATTCACGCGACTTTCGATCATTTCATAATAAAGATCATTTCCTTCACGCGTACGTTCTCCCACACCAGCAAATACGGAATAACCACCGTGTGCCTTTGCAATATTGTTTATAAGTTCCATAATGAGAACGGTTTTTCCAACACCAGCACCACCAAACAAGCCAATTTTACCCCCTTTAGAATAAGGAGCTAACAAATCCACGACTTTAATACCAGTGACGAGAATTTCTGAAACCGTTGATTGCTCAACATATTCAGGCGCTTCTTGGTGAATAGAACGCGTTTTAGTTGCAGGAATTGGTCCCACATTATCCACCGGCTCTCCAATCACATTCATAATACGTCCCAATGTTGCTTCTCCTACAGGAACGCTAATTTGCGTTCCTGTATCCACAACCTTTTGGCCCCGCATCAGACCATCAGTTGTATCCATAGCAATCGTACGCACAGTATTTTCACCCAAATGCTGTGCAACTTCCAACACCAAACGATTGCCTAAATTCTCTGTTTCCAAAGCATTGAGAATATTTGGCAATGCGCCTTCAAATTGCACATCAACGACAGCACCAATAACCTGCTTGATCACACCAACAGCGCCTTTTGCCTGCTCTTCTTTTTTTGCGGATATATCTTTTTTTACAGGCGTATCTTTAGCTGCACTACGCGCAGATGCAGACGAAGCCTTAACACCCGCTTGAGATTTCGAAGCGGCTTTTTTCACGCTGGAACGAGCAACTGGTTTCTTTTTTTCACCTTTTTCTGTTCCTTTGCTTGAGGTTACTGCTTTTACCATCAATCCTTACCTTTTCCATTTAAAGCGCTTCAGCGCCCGCAATAATTTCGATCAATTCTGTCGTAATCTGTGCCTGACGCTGACGATTATAAGCCACCGTCAATTTATTAATCATTTCACCTGCATTGCGCGATGCATTGTCCATAGCCGTCATCTTTGCGCCCATTTCACCAGCAACATTTTCCAACAAAGCCCGAAAGATTTGCACTGAAAGATTGCGTGGCACAAGCGTCTCTAAAAGAGAAGCAGCATCCGGTTCATACTCATAAACAATCGATTGAGATCCCTTACTATGATCGGTTTGCTCTACAACATCTATTGCCTCAACAACTGCTTTTGGAGCAATCATTGGAATCAAACCAAAAGCTGTCGGTCGCTGATTAATGACGGAAACAAATTCAGAATAAAACAGCGTACAGACATCGAAAGCGCCATCATTGAATAAATCAACAATCCGTTGACTAATCATCACCGCCTCTGCAAAACCAATTCGCTTTACAGCATGCAAATCGATGTGACCAATTATCAAACCTTTGTAATCACGCGATAAAATATCCGCACCTTTTTTACCTACGGTAATAATTTTCACTATTTTACCAGATGCCAACAGTGCTTTAATCTGTTCACGTGCACGACGAGCAATTTGCACATTAAAAGCACCACACAAACCGCGCTCAGCAGTACATACTACCAGGAGATGCACATCATCTCGCCCTGTGCCTCGCATAAGAGCAGGTGCATCAACACCATCCACATCAGCAGCGACACTGGTCAAAATATCAGCCATTCTCTTCGCATAAGGACGAGCAGACTGCGCCGCCTCTTGTGCACGATGTAACCTTGCTGCTGCAACCATCTGCATAGCTTTAGTAATCTTTTGTGTTGCTTTAACCGAAGCGATACGGTCTCTAAGATCCTTTAGTGAGGCCATTCAAGCATTCCATTAATTCATCACGAAAAATTTTTCGCATAAGTGTTAAGAACCGTCATCAACTTATCTTTCAGCTCGTCTGTTAACTGCTTTTGCTCGGCAATTGCCTTTAAGAGATCTTGATAATCACTCCGCAAAAGCACCAAAAGCCCCTGCTCAAACCGCGCAACATCAGAAACCGCTAGAGAATCAAGATAGCCATTCACACCCGCGAAAATAACCACCACCTGTTCTTCTGTTTTGAGTGGAGAAAATTGTGGCTGCTTTAAAAGCTCAGTCAAGCGTGCTCCTCGATTCAACAGACGCTGGGTTGACGCATCCAAATCAGAGCCAAACTGCGCAAAAGCTGCCATTTCACGATATTGCGCCAATTCACCTTTAATCGAGCCGGCAACCTGTTTCATCGCCTTAATTTGTGCAGCAGAACCAACACGCGACACAGAAAGACCAACATTTACAGCGGGACGAATTCCTTGATAAAACAAATTAGTCTCCAGAAAAATTTGCCCATCCGTAATCGAAATCACATTTGTAGGGATATAGGCGGAAACATCATTTGCTTGCGTTTCAATGACTGGCAAAGCTGTCAAAGACCCAGATCCATTTTCTGCATTCAACTTCGCAGCCCGCTCTAAAAGACGCGAATGAAGATAGAAAACATCTCCCGGATAAGCTTCACGACCTGGAGGACGACGTAACAAAAGAGACATTTGACGATAAGCCACCGCCTGTTTTGACAAGTCATCATAACCGATCAAAGCATGTTGCCCATTATCACGAAAATATTCGCCCATAGCACATCCGGCAAGAGGCGCAATAAATTGCAATGGCGCTGGATCAGAAGCGGTTGCCGCCACAATAATAGAATATTCCAGTGCTCCACGTTCTTCCAAAACTTTAACGAACTGCGCCACCGTCGAACGTTTTTGACCGATAGCGACATAAATGCAATAAACTTTATCTTGCTCTCGTCCAGCCTCTTTTTCATGAAAAGGCTTTTGGTTTAAAAATGTATCGAGCAAAATCGCTGTTTTTCCTGTCTGGCGATCACCAATCACTAATTCACGCTGCCCCCGTCCAATGGGGATGAGTGCGTCAATCGCTTTCAATCCGGTCGACATCGGTTCATGCACAGACTGACGCGGAATAATTCCAGGCGCCTTAACATCAACACGACGACGTTCTGTTGCTTTAATGGGTCCCTTACCATCGATAGGATTTCCCAATGCATCAACCACACGCCCAAGCAAAGCGGGACCCACAGGAACATCCACAATAGCACCCAATCGTTTTACACAATCCCCTTCACGGATATCGCGATCTGAGCCAAAAATGACCACACCAACATTATCAATTTCCAAATTGAGAGCCATACCGCGCACACCGTTTGGAAAAGCAACCATTTCCCCTGCTTGGACATTATCCAAACCATAAACGCGGGCGATACCATCCCCAACAGAGAGAACCCAACCAATTTCTGAAACCTCAGCCTTTTGGTCAAAGTTTTTGATTTGCTCTTTTAGAATTTTTGAAATTTCAGATGGTCTAATATCCATCAGCTGACCTCTTTTTTCAATGCAAGCTTAAGCGAAGACAATTTTGTTAGAAGGGACGTATCAATTTGAGACGCCCCCACACGAACGATTAATCCACCAAGAATCGTTGGATCCACAATGATGTGTAGCAAAACTTTTCCCCCGACGACACTTTCCAAAGCCTCACACAATTCTTGTCTTTGTTGAGAACTTAAGGAGCGCGCAGAAATAATTTGTGCTGTTACTTGATTACGAGCGCGTGCAACACAACGTTGAAAAGCATGTAAAATACCAAATACGGCACTAAGCCTACGGTTTGCTGCAATAACGCGTAAAAAATTACCAATAACCTGCCCTGCGTTTTTATCAGCAAATTTGATGTTTTCACAAATAGATTGCATCACCTTAATTTGCTCTTTGACTGAAAAGAATGGACTGAGCACAAAGCGTTTTAAATCTTCATTTTGCTCCAAGACAAGCAAAATTTTTTCCACTGCCTTTTCAACCTTTTCAACGTTTCCGGCTTCTTGAACGCAATCAAAAAGCGCTTGCGCATAGCGTTGATCTACCAACGGCAGCGGTATGAGAGAAAATGAATCCGACACGAAATACCGCCTCTTTCCCTTGAGCGACTCTCTGATAGTTATCAGATGAAATGAAACAGACACTCTCCATTTTAAGAATCTTCTTCTTAAAATCTAGAATAAAAATCACTTGGTTTCTAGCATAGACATAACTGACTCGCAACACCACAAATCGCTGCTTTTTAAAAATTTTAATAAAATATTCAAAATATTTTTGAAAAGTATTTTTTTTAGATATACAGGATGGCATCACAGTTTTTTTATGCCTCTTTTTGACATTCTCTGAGCGATTTTTTTCACTCTCTTTAATTTTACTCCCAATGCTCTTTCCACCCCCAAAAAACGGTTCTTCCTTAACATTAAAGATCAGCCTCTTATCACCATAAGAGCTTTTGCGAGAAGCAACTATGCATTGCCTCACACTTTTGTTTATTGCGTTCTAGAATGGGATTACATCCCTCACGAGAACAGCACGCCATTGGGTTGCAATTTAACAGGCTTGTTTTAAAGAGACATCTCTCAAAGCTCCCAAGCCCATTTATGACAGCACCCATAAATGGTATAACAGTAAATCCATTGAGCCCCCATCTTTAAGCTTATGAAGAAACAAGCATTCCCCACACCACACACTTTGCCCAGTTCCCAATATTGCGACAGCCCTTGGCATTAGAGACGATTCATAAGAAGCACTTTTACTCCTTATCTTCTATAGTTTCACTCCACATACTCAATTCCCGCTTGTTATGTACAAGCGAATAATTTTGATTGATTTAACATACACAGGTTTGAAACGAGAGAAGCTTACGATATTCGAAACTCTCATTCAACATATAAAACAATGCATTATCCTTATAAACAAGGCTGCGACTGCAAAAATGTGTTATTTCAAACTCATAAGCAAGAAAAAATAACGGATATCCCTCTTAAAATTAAGAAAAATTTGATCTTTTTTCTTCAAATACCCACGCTTCTGAAAACATTTCACCAAATTATTTCCTTTTAAAAACACTTTTTAAATATACAACTTAAATATACAATGCATTGATTTATAATGATAATGCTTCTTTCTTCATACTGACCCCAACATCGTAAGATTCTCTCATTTCAAATCCTTTGATCAAAATCATTCTCTTGCTCCATTACAAGTAAGGAAGATGGATAAAATGATTAAAGAAAAAACATCTCTTATAAACGCTCTCAAGGACCAAGAGCTTTCGTAAGATTAAGAGCTAAAATAATATAATGGTGCCAACCAGTACTTTATAAAATAAAGGTGGTACTCCCTAACGGCTTCTGCATTCATGAAAGCCCTTACATTATATTATTCACGGATAACATCGTAAAATGAATTCGAGCGTACTGAGAAACATTTACTTAAACAAGAAATGTAACAATACAATAATATTCTGTTTTGGTTGCTCTGCTTTGCATGAAAAACGCAACCCCATTAAAAAATGAGGGTAATAAAAGCGTGAAGAACTGGAACAGCTCCATGATAAAAAATATTGCTATGAACGCTTTTAAAACGATAAAATCAAATAAAAAAGATGGTAACGATAGACGCTCATTTTTACCTTTACGCTCCAAAATGAATCTGTGTTCTCATCAAAGATAAATAAAGCAGATATAATATTTTTCACTCTAATTGGGTATAACATCAAAAACACGATCTTCATTAAATCCACACCCTTCATTTTAATATTGCGCAGGCTTTAGAAAAAGCTTTATGGATCAATATCAACTTGAACCAAAACAGAACTGGGCATTTTGAAGTATACCGCTAAGCATTGCCCCCTTATCCAAAGAATATTGCTCCTAAAATAAAAAAAGCAGCAAAAACTGAAAACGATAACGCCCCCGAACCAGAGCCAAAGGCGCTTCTGCTGGTCCCATAACAGAGATATTTTTTTCCCGTGGCGCTGCTTAATGCAATGTACATATATCATATTTTGCTGCTTGGATGCTTATTCTGAATAATAAGAAGAGTTCAAGTAAAGCACCTTAAGCAAAGAGACCTTCACTTTATGCGATACTGGTTTTAGAAAAAGCTTTGCGGATCAATATCAATTTGAACCCGAACGGAACTGGGCATTTTGGGTATACCACTAAGCATTACACGTATAAACCCTTGTATATCAAAAGAGCGCTGTCCTTTCAGCAAAAGCCGAAAACGATAACGCCCCCGAACCAAAGCCAAAGGCGCTTCTGCTGGTCCCATAACAGAGATATTTTTTTCCCGTGGCGCTGCTTGACGCAATGCGCGCGCATAATGTTCTGCTGCTTGGCGCTGTTGTGCCGACACAATCAAAGAGGCAAGCCGCCCATAGGGGGGCAAATGATAATGCTGACGTGCTGCAATCTCACGTGTGTAAAAATCTTCTGGCTGGCATGCAAGTAAGGCTTTGATGACCGGATGATCTGGTTGATAGGTTTGCAATAATCCTAAACTCTTCAATCCCACACGCCCTGCTCTTCCGGTAACTTGAGAAAGCAGCTGATAGGTACGTTCACTTGCGCGTAAATCGCCATTGGCAAGACCAAGATCAGCATCAATAACACCAACCAGAGAGAGCTTGGGAAAATGATGTCCTTTAGCGACCAGCTGTGTTCCAATAATAATGTCCACATCGCCATTGGCAATGGCTTGCAATTCGCTTCGCAACTGCCCAATCCCTCCTTTAAGATCTGTTGAAAGAATCAATGATCGCGCTTGAGGAAAAAGCATCTGTGTTTCTTCGGCAATTCTTTCCACACCCGGTCCGCAAGCCACAAGATGATCTAAGGTTCCGCATTCAGGACAGGCTTCAGGAAGTGGTTCATGATATCCACAATGATGACATTTCAGTTGCCCTTGCGCGCGATGTTCTACCAACCAACTTGAACAATCGTTACAATGAAAACGATGTCCGCAAATTCGGCATAAAGTTAAAGGTGCATAACCACGGCGATTAAGAAAAAGAAGAGCTTGTTCACCCTTATCAAGCGTTTGTTTTAAAGCTCTTTCAAGAGCAAAGGAAATAAAGCGCCCCTTTTGTACCCCTCCTTGACGCATATCAACCACCCGCAACTGTGGAAGTGCGACTTCTTTAAAACGGGATGGTAAATGCACCTTTTGATAACGCCCTTTTAAAACATTGGCTTGGCTTTCAATCGACGGTGTGGCTGAGGATAAAATAACAGGAAAATGCTCAAAAGAGCCCCGAGCAACTGCCATATCACGCGCATGATAAAAAATGCGCTCTTCTTGTTTATAAGCGCTATCATGTTCTTCATCGACAACAATTAAGCCAAGCTCAGGAAAGGGAAGAAAAAGCGCCGAACGAGCCCCAGCCACAACACGCACCCGCCCTTCTGCAACTTGCCGCCAGACGCGTTCTCTACGACGTGGCGTCAAATCAGAATGCCATTCTGCTGCCGCAGCGCCAAAGCGCGCATAAAAACGATCTAAAAACTGCTGAGTTAAAGCAATTTCCGGCAATAAAATTAAAACCTGCTTACCCCCTTTGAAGGCTTGAGCAACCGCTTCAAAATAAACTTCTGTCTTTCCAGATCCAGTCACACCATCAAGCAAAAAAACTTTAAACTGAGAAGATAAAACACCTTCCCGCAATACTGTTGCTGCTTCATTTTGCGCTCCCTGCAACTGAGGAGGACAAAAATCAGGATCAGGCATTTCCACAAGGTCAGGAGCAGGAACCATAACATCTTCGAAAACCCCTAGAGCTTTTAAACCTTCAACAACAGAAACCGAAGTTCCAGCCGCATGTGCCAGACCAGAACGTGTCCATATCTTCTCATTACGCACCAATTCCAAAATCCGCGATCGCGCTGGTGTGAGACGTTCTACATTTCCACCACAATATCGCAACCCCAGCATCTGCGCTTCCGGCTCTAAAGCAGCCGGTACAGACAAAACCAATCGCGCTACAAGACCAAAAGGTGCCATTGTATAGCGACTAACAAAACGCAAAAATGTGATCATTTCTGTCTTTAATGGGGGGCAATCAAAAACATGAAGAAGAAAGCGTAATTTTTCACGCGCCACAGGTGCAGCCCCTTGCCCATCGGCTCTCTTTTCTTCAACGTCCACAACAAAACCGCAAAGTTCACGCCCCATCACCGGAACCCGAACAAAAGACCCAACGTTCACCTCCATAGAAGATGGAACTTTATAACTATAAGGGTGAGCAACAGGAAGAGGAACCAATACGGATACAATCTTTTCCTCCATCATGTTTGAATTCATCTTTTTAACCAATCTACAACCCCTCGAGCACCAACAGGTCTATACCTATCTTTAAATACTCTTAATTAAAATTCATTGCGGGATTCAATCTTCCCCCCTATCACAGCACTTTTCTCACAAAAATTCTTTTAAACACTCATTCCATCATCAAAGCACCAACAAAAAACCAATCTCATCCTCTATAGCAAAAAAAACAGCGCCATTCTCCAGTGCAAATAAAGCCCATCTACTATAAACATTCAACATGATATCGTAAGTATCCCCCTCCACAACACTATCCCATAGTGCAACTTATTCTTAACACAAAAACTTTTATTTTTTTTGCGCCTCATGTTTCAATTTAATCCTCAATAAACTGATTCATAAAGATAATTCACTTTTTGTATGTTGAATGAAAACCCCTCAATACGATAAATTTTTCTCATTTCAAACCCATCGAGGAACATTTGTAAATCTTTATTAATGAGAGAGTACGCCATGTTTTTGAGTGCCGGTGGGATAATAGTGCGCAAAACCATCGCAATATTTGTCTTGGCAATATTTGTCTTGCTTCATGCCAAAGCGTGGAAACAATGCGTACATTTTTCAACCTAGTTGAAACTACGCAACAACAATACAAGCAATAAGCCGGTACCAACACACACCTTGCCAGCTCGTGGATGTTGCAACAAGCCCCTTGGCACTTAAAATGATTCATAAAAGGTATTTTCTCTTCTTTCTTGGACAGTTTCACTCTCCACGGCTTTTCCCGTTTGTCACCTGCAAGAAAATGATTTTTATTGATTCAACATCAAACAGGTTTAGAATGAGAGAATCTACGATATTCGGCGTTCTCATTCAACATACAAAAAGTGAATTATCTTTATAAATCAATGCAATACAGTACAAAAGTATAGGGTTAAAAAATTGTTTATACAGATTTTTATTGTCAAAAGATCTTTCCAATGAAATTTCTAAGACATTAAACGCTATTTTAGCCCATTTTTCTCATCATCTTATGGAACTTCCAATGATCATAAGTCATTGAGAGTCTTCGCCACATTTCAAAAATGAAGATTCTTAACCCCGCCGATCTATAAATAATGTCCTGTACATAATGTTTTGTAAATAATCCTGCTTCCTAAACGGACTTACAACCTCTTTATGTGGTTCATATCTCCCTCCTAAAGTAAGCTAATTTATAAGATACAGCTCCTTTCTCTAAATATTTATCAAACTCTCATACAAATCCACGCCCTTTTCGCAACGCAAACCATGAATGGTATAATGATAAATCCACTGATCACCACCATCTTTACGCTTCACAAAAGAGTAAACCAGCACCATCACACACCTTGCCAGCTCATGGATGTTACACCCCCCCCTTAGCACTTGAAACAATTCATAAGAAGCATCTTGAGTACTTTCTGAAATACTTATTCCCCGCATTCTGCCCCTCTTATGACGTGCAAACAAGTGATTTTAATTGATTCAATATAAAGCAAAATACGTGATGAGAAAATCTTTCTGTCTTTGGCGTTATAATTCAAGTTAAACAATTATTTATCATTATAAATCAATATGTTGACCATATAAAATACTTCATGCGTAAAATTTTACATGCCTTCTTCAATGGTGTTTTATTACGACACAATGAATCCATTCGTTTTCATCAAAAATAAGGTTAAACGTACCGAAGGTATCTTATGATGCACACTCAAATATCAAGAGCAATCGCAAATAAGAAATGAGCAAAGTGTGTGATAATGCTAGCCTATTTTCATAAGTATAAAAATACCGCTACGCAAAAATGTTGGTACACAATGAATTCTATACCTTATTACGAGCAACGCTATGAAATGGGTGTGAAAACGATAAATCGTATTTCTTTACCGAAAACGAGTATATGATTAACATCATAGCATTCTTGTTCTTTACACAGATATTAATTCTTTCTCTTGCTTTTGCAGTCAACAATAGCGCATAACAAAAAATAGGATAAAGCTAAAAAGAAGAGGTTAGAGATGAAATTTTTTGTGGATAGCGCCAATATTGAAGAAATTCAAGAGTTACAGAATTTAAGCCTTGTTGATGGTGTTACCACCAATCCCTCTCTTATCCTAAAATCAGGACGCAATATTCTTGATGTTACAAAAGAAATTTGTGCTCTCGTTAGCGGACCTGTTTCTGCTGAAGTTGCAGCAACTCAATTTGAAGACATGATGAAAGAAGCAGCTGTTTTAGCAAAGATTGCCGACAATATTTGTATCAAGCTTCCTTTAACATTTGATGGATTAAAAGCCTGTAAAGCCCTCACAGCAGCAGGACTAAAAACAAATCTCACCCTTTGTTTTTCTGCCAATCAAGCCTTATTAGCAGCCAAAGCAGGCGCGACATTCGTTTCACCTTTTATTGGGAGACTTGATGATTGCGGAAATAATGGAAGTGAACTGCTTCATGAAATACGCACAATTTATGATAACTATAACTTTGAAACACAAATCTTAGCCGCTTCAATCCGCACCGTTAATCATGTCAAAGAAGCAGCACTAAGCGGTGCTGACGTTGCAACAGTTCCACCAACAGTCTTAAAAGCACTGGTCAAACACCCTCTCACCGACAAAGGATTGCAAATATTCCTCGACGACTGGAAAAAAACAGGACAAAATATTGTTTAATGGCTAGAAGTTTTATTGGAAAGATCTTTTGAAAGTAACAAAAAGATCTGTTCAGCCAACTCTTCCGCGACACGTTTTTTTGCATCTTCTTCTGCTTGCAGCGTTGCATATTCTTGACGAAGGCGTTCAAAAGATGCATTCATCATTGCTGTTCCTTTTGCAACAGGCATATTTTTCATATCCTGCAAAGTGTAAGAAGCTCTGCTCATAACAGTTCCAACAGAAGGTCGTCCCTTTCTCTTTTTCTCGAAATCAACCTCTATCTGCATCGATTCTCTTGTAAAGACGGATATCTGCAATGCCAATTGATAAGCAGGTAGAGAAGGTTTACCACCATTTCCATACAAAAGAAAAAGCAGATGGTTGCGCACCATTTGACCAAAACGATCCGAAGGTTCTTCCACAACAATAGAAGCAAGCTTTTGCGCAAGCCCCAAAGAAGCTTGCCCAGAAGAAGAATTCCCATAAGAAGCAGAATTCATCGCCATTGAACTCTGCGACTCCTGACGGTAAAGCGGCTCAACTTTGCATCCACACAACAGTGTGAATACACCAGCTAAAACGACAAGCAGAAAACTTTTAAAGAACGACATTCACAATCCTTTTTGGAACAACAATGATTTTTTTCATAGGCTTTTCAATCAGCTGCGCCTGTACGAAATCTAAAGCCAAAACCGCTTCTTTAATCATCGTCTCATCGGCTGTTGCTGCAACAGTCACCTCACCACGTTTTTTACCATTAATTTGCACCGGCAAAGTGTAACATTCTTCAACAATTAATGCGGGATCATAAACAGGCCAAGCAAGCATAGACATTAAAGTTTCTTCCCCTAAAGCAGCATGACATTCCTCTGCTAAATGGGGCATCATTGGTGCAATCATGGCAAGAAAAAAATCCATGGCTTGACGTAAAGAAGCTTTCATTTCATCGTCAACACTTTCTATCCTATTTAACAACGGTGCCATAATATTCAAGAATTCATAAAGGCGTGCAATAGCCCGATTAAAAGCGAATTTTTCCAAATCATCTTCTACAGCATGGAGCGTACGATGGGCTGCTTTTGAGAGTTCCAAAGCCGCTCCCTGATGCCCTGCACAAGGGGATATATCCTTTAAAACAGAAGCACTCAAAGCCACATGGCGCCAAACACGCTGGACAAAGCGATGAGCCCCTTCAACACCAGATTCTGTCCAGATAACATCCCGCTCGGGGGGAGAATCTGACAACACAAACCAGCGCACAGTATCAGCACCATAAGATGCAATAATATCGTCAGGATCAACAACATTCTTTTTTGATTTAGACATCTTCTCAATCAAACCAATCGTCACTTCACTTTGATCGGTTAATTTATAAGCCTGACGCTTTCCATCTTTTTCAACAATCGAAATTTCTGCTGGAGAAACCCAACCCTGTTCATCCCTATAGGTTTCATGCACCACCATCCCTTGCGTAAAAAGCCCCTTAAAAGGCTCATCGACCGTCACATAACCTAACAATTTCATGGCACGCATAAAAAAGCGCGCATAAAGAAGATGCAAAATCGCGTGCTCAATTCCACCAATATATTGTTGCACAGGCAACCATTCAGCGGTTGCGTGTTTGTCAACCGGTTCTGATGCAAAAGGAGCCGTAAAGCGTGCATAATACCAAGAAGAGTCAACAAATGTATCCATGGTATCGGTTTCACGTTTGGCAGGTTGACCACAGGAAGGACAAGTAACATTTTGCCATGTTTCATGCCGTGCAAGAGGGTTACCCGGTTGATCAAAAGTAATATCATCAGGTAATACAACCGGCAAATCAGCACGCGGAACAGGAACAACCCCACAAGATGTACAATGGATCATGGGAATGGGGCACCCCCAATAACGTTGCCGCGAAATCCCCCAATCACGCAAACGAAATTGCACTGTTTTCTTCCCTTGCGGTTGCCCATTGAACATTTGTTTCTCAAGCCTTTTCGCTGCTTCTTCAAAGGCTTGTTGGGGTGTTAAACCATCCAAAAATCTAGAATTAATCATCACCCCATCACCAATATAAGGCGCTTCAGGTGTGACAAAATCTTCTTTCTCAACTCCTAAAGGCAAAACCACCGGTTTTATTGGAAGGTCATATTTACACGCAAAATCGAAATCTCTCTGATCATGAGCAGGACAACCAAAAACAACCCCTGTTCCATAGTCCATAAGCACAAAATTAGCGATATAAACGGGAATATGCACCGTTGAATCGAAAGGATGAACAGCCAAAAGGGGCGTGAGAAACCCTTGTTTTTCAGCTGTTTCAAGAGCTGCCGTTGTCGTTCCACCACACCGACAATTTTCAATAAAATCACTCAACGCTTTGTCTTTTTTTGCCAAAGCTTGTGCAATAGGATGATCAACAGACAGCGCTAAAAAGGAAGCACCAAAAAGTGTATCAGGGCGCGTTGAATAACAAACAACCTCATCAAATTTTTCACAAACATCACCAGCATCACCTGTCGACTTTAAAGCCCAACGAATCAGCAAACCTTGTGATTTTCCAATCCAATTTTTTTGCATGGTGCGAACTTTTTCAGGCCATTGGTTCAGCTCTTCAAGCCCAGCCAAGAGATCTTCACTAAAGTCGCTAATTTTGAAAAACCACTGGGTCAACTCACGTTGTTCCACCAACGCACCAGAACGCCATCCCCGTCCATCAACAACCTGTTCATTGGCCAAAACAGTATGATCAACAGGGTCCCAATTCACCTTAGCCACTTTACGTGCTACCAACCCCTTTTGATAGAAATCAAGGAACAACATTTGTTGGCGGTGGTAATATTCCACATCACAAGTTGCAAATTCACGCGCCCAATCGAGTGAGAGCCCTAATTGTTTTAATTGCCCGCGCATGACCGCAATATTTTGATAAGTCCAAGTTTTAGGATGCACTTTATTTTGCATAGCAGCATTTTCAGCCGGCATCCCAAAAGCATCCCACCCCATGGGATGAAGCACATTAAACCCCTTTGCGCGTTTATAGCGTGCAACCACATCTCCCATGGCATAATTGCGCACATGCCCCATGTGAATACGGCCAGAAGGGTAAGGAAACATCTCTAAAACATAATATTTTTCACGAGCATCTTCTTGGACAGTCTGAAAAATTTTCTTTTCATCCCAAATTTCTTGCCATTTTTTTTCTCTCGCACGTGGATTATAGCGTTCGCCTATCTTATAATGCTCAATCGTCATTCCCATTATACTCTTTTAATAAAACAGAACCAAAAACTTGTTTTATTATGCTTGATCATGGATTAACCTCATCGTCAACATTTTCGTGAAATATTTCCCTAAGTATTTTATAAAACTTTAAAAAAAACGACCAACTCTTGAACAACAACGATAAAGCATAAACATATGAAGATACAAACTCCCCTTGATGCCCCTTCCATTGAATCATGGCAAAACCTTCAAAAAGATATTGCAGCAATATGCCAAGAGTTACAACGCCCTGTAGAAGAAATTGAACTTATCGCTGTTTCAAAAACTGTTTCTGCTATTGATATACGACCCCTTTTGCAAGCAGGACAATCTTTGTTTGCAGAAAACCGTGTACAAGAAGCAGCACAAAAATGGCCTGCTTTACGTCAACAATTTGAAAATATTAAACTTCATCTCATCGGCCCCCTACAGTCCAATAAAGCTGCTGAAGCTGTAAAGATTTTTGATGTCATTCAAACGGTTGATCGTGCAAAAATAGCCAAAGTTTTGATGGAGGAAATGCAAAAGCAAAAAAGGCATCTTCCCTGCTATGTTCAGGTTAACATTGGCTTAGAATCGCAAAAAAGTGGTATCGCACCACAAGAAGCTATATCTTTTGTCAACCAATGCAAAAACAACTATGGACTTGATATCATCGGACTTATGGGCATTCCCCCTGTCGATGAAAACCCCGGCCCCTATTTCGCGCTCTTAGCAAAATTAGCAAAACAAGCAGGTCTTCCAAAGCTTTCCATGGGTATGTCCAGTGACTTCAAAACCGCTCTACAGTTTGACTCTAACGTCCTTCGCATTGGCTCTGCTTTATTTGGAAAACGCCCTGTGTAAAGCAATTTCCTCTCATATAAATTCATTCCCCCTTCATATAAATTCCCATTGAAAATTCTACGAACAAGCCCAAAACAGCAGAAATGAGAAAAAATATTTCCTTCAATATCAATAAAAGAGCAATTCTAGCAAAAAAGATTCCA
The DNA here is from genome assembly GCF_042195825.1 of Bartonella sp. AP40SXNS. NCBI lineage: Bacteria > Pseudomonadati > Pseudomonadota > Alphaproteobacteria > Hyphomicrobiales > Bartonellaceae > Bartonella > Bartonella sp. AP40SXNS. Next base: position 37,838 of record NZ_JBHIPB010000003.1, on the reverse strand, counting down.
GTCCCTCTTTCATCCTGTTAGCAAAATAAGCAAAAAGCTGGTCTTCTCAAATTTCTTACCGGCACATCCACAACACATACAATAGCTTCAAGATAGCGTTACAATTTGGCTCTCATATTCTCGCACATTAGCTCTACTTTACTCCCCTCTGACCGCCTCTCCAGCAAAAGCAACGTAAAAAATAAATCCTTATATAAAGGCAAAATGATAAGAGGGGCGTTGCGCATGAATGAAAAAACTGTCGCGAAATAAATAATTACAAAAGAATATTTAATAAGATCATCGCAATGATCTCCATTAAAAACCACGAATTCTCTTAACTTCCCCAACACGCGCACACAATTTCCCCATATGCCAATGGTGTAAAGTAGATAAAAAAAGCTTATGGCTGCATAATACAGTAACAAAACTCTTTCATGTAAGCCACTTGAGCAAAATAAACATCTCAAATACCCAATAGAGCACCAAGAACCGCGCTAAACAACATGATAGCAATCTATAAGGTCAACGATAGCATAGAGACTTTCTATGCTCTACAAAGCGTAAAATACGGTCAATATCCGCCTGAAAAATAAAAGAACGAATCCCACGCATGTGCGCATAACACATACACACAAAACAATAGCAACAAAGCAGATTTCAATAACGATATTCCTTTATCTTTCTCGTAAACAAATAAAAAAACTTCAACTTTTCATATGCGCAATTTTTCTGATTTTAAACTTTAATTAAGGAAAAACAGGGGATATTTCTTATATTTTAAAATATTGTAAATAATATTATTATCTTCTTAAGAAGAATATTTCATGTATACATAGTATAGATATTATTTATACAGTATTTTTATTTACATTTTTAAAATTTATATTTGATACTAATCAAAAGTGTGTGATAGCCATTTGAAATGTATCATTTTGATACTGTTTTAGACCTAGATAATTAAGGAGAATTAATATGTTTGGTTCATTCAATACATTCGGTCATATGGTGACAAAGCCTTCTTTTGGTCATTCGCACAATTCAAGACCTACTCATGGAAATGCATGTAGTCCTGGTGCTTTTATGTCTCACATGAATGCACGTGGCAGCGAAGTAGGATTTCCGGCAGGAGTAGTTGGTGCAATTCAAGGTGGTATAACTGGGGGACCAGTAGGTGCATTTACAGGTGGAATGGGAGCTTTGTCATTGGGATACATAGGAGGTGCTGCTTGGGGCTTTATAGAAAAAGGTCGTGAGTGTTGGTTCTAATTTATAGAGAATAGCGACAAAGATATCTCTGAAATTAATAGTTTTGTAAGTATACTTGAAAGAATATACCAAAGTTAAATATCTACATCTATGGATAAAATATTTTTCAGGGATATCTATTGCGGATCACCTCTTATAATCAGGATTTTGTTATAATGAATATTCTTTATGAAATCATAAGACTGTTTTGCATTCTCATTGTCGTTATCCCTATATATGCTATTGGTTTAAAAAAAATTGGTGGCTACAGTTGGAAACTATCTATAAAAATAGCCTCATTGTCAGTTATTGTGTTTTTTATTCTTGATAGTTTGTGTAGATATTTTGGTTTATATTAATATTTATTGGATGAGTTCCAAGTACACTGAAAAAATAATTTTCAGAGGTATCTATTGATATCACATACTATAACTAGGATTTTGTTATAATGGATATTCACTATGAAATTGTAAGAATGTTTTGCATGTTAATTATAATTACTCCTATAATTGCCATTTCTTTTAAAATATTCAATGGCGTAGGTTGGAGATTGTCTATTATAATGGCATTATCGTCATTTATTATGTTCTTTATTTCTAATTTTTTGCGTAGATATTTTGGTTTATATTAATATTTAGTAAATTTATTCTTTTAAAAAGCACTCTCATTCCCTCTCCATTTTTTATAGGGTATTTTTTTAATATCTTTATGCTTTTATAAAAAGCTCTTTACTACAATAGGTTCTGCCACATTTGAATATCCTAAAAGCATAAAATACTCTCTTAAAGACAAACGTATCAGATTTAAAAATTGACTATTCTAATCTTTGTCATTTAGTCTACCCTCATAATGAAAAGCTTTTGGGAAAACTCTGCCACAAATATAACCATACAAAAATACAGAGGCAGATTTTTCTAAACAATAAAATGAGGGAAACATGACTGAAAAAATTTATCCAATATCAGAAGAGATCAAAAAAAATACTTTACTCGATGAGGAAACTTATCAACAATGGTATCGAGAAAGCATCGATGATCCAGAAAGCTTCTGGGCAAAACATGGTCAACGCATTGAATGGTTTAAAGCTTTTACAAAAGTAAAAAACACTTCTTTTAACGGAGATGTATCGATTCAATGGTATGAAGATGGGATAACAAATGTAGCTTATAATTGCATTGATCGCCACCTGAAAACCCATGGAGACAAAATCGCGCTCATTTGGGAAGGGGATAATCCTTATCATGATAAAAAAATAACCTATAACGAACTTTATGAACACGTTTGTCGTTTTGCTAATCTTTTGAAAAGTCGTGGCATTAAGAAAGGCGATAAAGTAACCATTTATCTCCCCATGATACCCGAAGCAGCCTATGCCATGCTTGCCTGCGCTCGCATTGGAGCCATTCATTCGGTTATTTTTGCAGGCTTTTCTCCTGAAGCAATAGCAGGACGCCTTGTTGACTGTGAATCAACCTTTATGATTACCGCTGATCACGGCTTGCGTGGCGGCAAACGGATTAACTTAAAAGACAACGTTGACCATGCCATTGAGATAGCCGCGCGCCAAAATGTGCATGTGGACCAAGTCATGGTTATACGGCGAACTTGTGGCCCCATTCAATGGGTAGAGGGGCGTGATTTTTGGTACCACGAAGAGATAGCTCATACCCAAAGAGACTGTCCAGCAGAACCCATGAATGCTGAAGATCCACTTTTTATTCTTTATACTTCAGGCTCAACCGGCAAACCCAAAGGTGTTTTGCATACCACAGCAGGCTATCTTATTTTTGCCTCGATAACTCACCAATATGTTTTTGATTACCACCCCGATGAAGTTTACTGGTGCACAGCTGATATTGGTTGGATAACCGGTCATTCTTACTTGGTTTATGGACCTTTATGCAATGGTGCGACCACTTTAATGTTTGAAGGCACACCAACCTTTCCTGACAAAGGCAGATTCTGGGAAATTGTCGACAAGCATCAAGTCAATACACTCTATACCGCACCAACAGCTATCCGCGCCTTAATGGGAGCAGGAAATTCGTTTGTTGAACACTCAGACAGAACATCGTTGCGTCTTTTAGGCACAGTAGGAGAACCTATTAACCCAGAAGCATGGGAATGGTTTTATCATATAATTGGAAATGACCGTTGTCCGATTCTCGATACATGGTGGCAAACAGAAACAGGGGGGCATATGATCACGCCCCTGCCCGGTGCAACCCCCCTCAAAGCAGGATCGGCCACACGTCCTTTCTTTGGTGTTCAACCCCAAATTGTTGATGCCCAAGGCAATGTTTTAGAAGGTGAAGCAGAAGGCAATCTTTGTATCAGTGATTCATGGCCCGGACAAATGCGCACACTTTATAAGAATCATGAACGCTTTATTCAAACTTATTTTTCCTCCTATAAAGGAAAATATTTTTCAGGCGATAGCTGTAGGCGCGATAGTGACGGCTATTATTGGATCACAGGACGGGTTGATGACATACTCAATGTCTCGGGGCACAGGTTAGGAACCGCTGAAATTGAATCAGCCCTTGTTTCTCATCCCTCTGTATCAGAAGCAGCTATTGTGGGTTACCCGCATCCCATTAAAGGACAAGGAATTTATAGTTTTGTGACCCTCATGGAAGGAACAGCGCCAAGTGAAGAATTGCAAAAAGACCTTATCAAGCATGTGAGACAAGAAATAGGTTCTATTGCCATATTGGATAAAATTCAGTTTGCTCCGCAGCTTCCCAAAACACGATCAGGGAAAATTATGAGACGTATTTTACGAAAAATCGCTGAAAACGATTTTGATACTCTCGGAGATATTTCAACCCTTGCCGAACCACAAGTTGTTGAAGATCTGATTGCCAACCGACAAAACTAAAAAACACGACGAAATACAACATACGGTGGTTTTTGTTTTTTGCTAAAATTATCTCAGCATTATTACGAAAACCACCGAGGATAATAAAAAACAAAACAATTCATGAAAAGCTCAATCATTCTAACAACAAACGCTTTTCTTCATGAGAGGTAAGAAATAATTTAAGCCAAAACCTCAGGATTGGGATACGAACAAGAATAAGAAAGTAAGATAAAAAGAGCAATATAGCTTTTTAAAATCACCCAATGTCCACTCAGTGCAAAAAAACCTCTGAGTAAGAAGGAAAAATAGTTCTGATGTTTATGCTAGAATCACTTTGAAATTCCTGCTAAAATCATAAACAAAGCTAAAAAAAGAAAGTATAAGTGATAATATTCTTGAGCAAAAATATTTATCTATAACGAGGGTGTATAAAAAATATTGAAAACCATGAAATCTAAAATAAGCAAGCTTACAACAAAAATCTAAAGCAATGAAAGTAAGAGTTCTTAGAATAAATGATGCAATATAAAATCAGGAGTAATAATAAAAAGTGATTCATTTTGAAAATGTCGGCCTACGCTATGGAATGGGCCCTGAGGTCCTTCGTGATATTAGCTTTCATATTCCTCCTGGATCATTTCAATTTCTCACAGGTGCCTCTGGAGCAGGGAAAACGTCGCTGATGCGTCTTATGTTTTTGGCACTCAAACCCACCCGCGGTCATATTGATCTCTTTGGAACAGACACAGCATTGCTCAAACGACAAGAGCTCCCTGCGCTACGACAACGTATCGGTGTAGTTTTTCAAGATTTTCGTCTCCTTGATCACATGACCACTTATGAAAATGTTTCCTTGCCTTTACGCATAAAAGGACAAGAAGAAGCAACCTATCGCAGTGAAGTGGAAGATCTTCTCTGTTGGGTAGGTCTGGGAGATCACATTCATGTTTTACCACCGGTTCTTTCCGGCGGAGAAAAACAAAGGGTAGCTATTGCACGCGCGCTCATTGACCAGCCTGAAATCCTCCTTGCGGATGAACCAACAGGAAATGTCGATCCTCCCTTGGCAAAACGCCTACTCCGTTTGTTTATTGAATTAAATCGTTTTGGAACAGCTGTTATCATTGCCACCCATGATATTGCCTTAATGGAACAAGTTGCAGCACGGCGTATGCTTCTCCATAATGGACGGATGACGATTCATGAATAAGTCTTTCCCCATTTTTACAAGTAATAAAAAAAACACAACAGCGATTATTCCCAGTAGCAATATTTCTGGAAAAGCGCTGGTTGCAGTGATTGCAATTATGACATTTCTCTCAAGTCTCACCTTAATCGGTGTTGATTTAGTCCAACATGCCGCCCAAAATTGGAGTAATCAGATTAGCTATGAAGCAACAATACAAATACGCCCCGTTGACAATGTTGATATCAACAAAGCACTCCGTGATGCCGTACAATTGGTTAAAACATTTTCTGGTGTACAAGATGCAAAAATTGTTGACCAAAAAGCTACAGAAAAATTACTAGAGCCATGGCTTGGAACAGGCTTCAATATCAATGAACTTCCCCTTCCCCGCCTCATCATTGTGACTCTGAAAAGAGATGAAAAAATCAATTTTGCTGCCATCAATCATGCCATTAAAACTCAAATTCCAGGCGGTCAATTTGATGATCACCGTGTTTGGGTCCATCGTTTTGCGACCATGGCATACACCACGGTTTTTATCGGTTTTTCAATTTTAGCATTGGTTCTAGGCTCTCTAATCCTCACCATCATTTTTGCCACCCGCAATGCATTGGCAGAAAATACCCATATTATTAATGTGCTATATTTTCTTGGCACTGAAACCCTTTTCATTGCGCGTCAATTTGATTGGCATTTTTTTAAAACGGCACTGCGCGGTGCTTTATATGGTGGTTTCACAAGCATCTTTCTGTTTTCAGCCTTTTGTCTCTGGACAAATTATAACTTGGGAAGAGCAGAAGCCAGCCAAATAACGGCTTTATTAGGACATATTTCCATAAGTTCCGTTCCTTATGGCAAAATCACTCTGCTTATTATTTTCGTTTCTTTTCTCACCACCCTTACAAATCGCATGACTATTTTAGCGCAACTGAAAAAAATCGATCAATGTGAAAACGGTTTATTTTAATTTATGACTCACAACACTTTCAACTCATTGACGCAAAACAATTTAGAACGTCCTCTTCCAAAACGGCCCCACTATAATAGTTGGTCTCCATGGCTTTTATTTCGCTATTTTCCACCAACAACCCTTACTCTTGCAATCACTGTTTTCATTTTCTGGGGCGGTTTTATTATTTTTTCTGAAAAAACCGAACGACTTGTCCCCCCAACGCCTCTCCCCAAAGCGGATGCCATTATCGTGCTTACAGGCGGAGAAAACCGAATAGAGACAGGACTTCATCTCTTACAAAAGGGGCTTGGTTCACGACTCCTCATCAGTGGTGTAAACACCACAACCAACCTGAAGAGTTTCATGCATAACATGCATATTACCCCACGGCTTATCTCCTGTTGTATTGACATTGGGCATCAAGCGATTAACACCAGAGGAAACGCCGAAGAAAGCGCCGCTTGGATCAAAAAGCATCACTATAAAACCCTTTATATCGTCACCCATGATTACCATGTGTGGCGCTCGATGCGTGAACTTAAATATCTCATGCCTGATATCCATTTCATTGCTTATCCTGTGAAGAAGAGCAAAGCTGAAAGCACAATACAACAGATCAGGCAAGCCCGCATTCTCATATTCCAATATATTAAAACACTGCAAGTCTATATCAGAACCGCCTTCTGACCTTTATTCTTGTGACTTTAAACCTTGCCACCCTCTGACTGCTTTACCCTTCTCTCCATACCTTTCCACACGAATTACCGCCATAAAAGCACGCCAGAACTTCTCCCCATACAAAGCACAACGCCCCGATACACGTGTCACTGTCTTGCACATTCACCAAAAAACATCTCTTACATCCCAAACTTGATCTCACAACACGTGATCTATCTAATGCCATCCCCAATATAGAAGACAGCTCTTGTAAATAGAGCCCCTAGACAGCCATAGGATCTACAGACTTGTCATAAAAATCTATTTATACCACTGTCTTACCCTTCATAAAAAATGCAAACCGCCCCACCCTATATTTTGCCGCCTCTCAAGTATTACGATTGCTCTTAAACCTCTTGGGATGATTGGTAAGAGGCATACATTACGCCTTTCTTAAACACGAACATACCAACCTCATATGACATGCAAGGCAGTCATTTTAAAAGCCTAAAAGTAAGAAAATTTATGATCCTTAGAATTCTTGTTCAAGAGAGAGAACGTTAAACAGTCATTATAAACCAATATATTAAAAACAATCTCTTCATTCTACAAAGCGTCTTCATAAAAGCATTTTAGATCACAGATAGGAATAAGTTCAAAACGAACACTGCCACGAACATCCCACACTTTTTATAGCAATATATTTTGCATAAATCATTTCGCTCTCTAAGATCACCTTTTGTCTGGTTTCCTCTCCCAAAAAGAACGAAAACTTTTAAACTCTATTGATCTGTAAACAATAATAACTCAGCTTCTTGTCTAACGCGTTCCACCTGCTCACTTCAATATCAGAACACCTCAAAAGACAGATTTCATGAGAATTGTCATGTCCTCTCAACATCTCAAAAGGCGACGATTCTTATTAGCAACGATTTGTAAACAATCCACTTTCTCTGGACAGGTTCCACTCAGCTTCTCCATTTATATGGTTTACTCACATAAAGCTCGATAAGAAAACCCTGCCTGAGAATATTCATCACTGCCGCTAAAGCTCATGCGTCATAATTTTAGCGACCTCACTGCCTAAGGTGCTTTATCACATACAATATATTGATTTATAATGAAAATTTATTACGCTACAACTTGAATGAGAGCTCTCAATATCATCAGATTCTCTCATTTCAAATCTGTTCTCTATTGAATCAATCAAAACCATTTTCTTGCACATCACATAGGACTTGCACATCACAAAGGAAGAGAGCCTGCGCAGCGTAAAACTGTACAAGAAAGACATGCCTCTTATGGACGTGTCTCAAGTGCCAAGGGCTGTCGCAATACCCACGAGCTGGCAAGGTGTGTGATAGTGCCAATTTGTGACGACTCAACACTTTTTTACCGCACAATGGATAACTTAACCTTTTCAGTTTCTCTCACTTCCAATTTTGGCAGGTTGCGCACAATTTTCATTGTTTCCAAGCTTACAGTAATAACCCGCTGAAACAATTCCAATGGATAAGCTGGATTACCCACCGTTTCAACAGCATAGCGATTGGCATCATTAACAAGTCCGCTCGCTTTATCCGTTTTGACAACCTGCCGTTCCATAACCCATTCAAGAGCAGACCTGCCACTCACCACATACTCATAAGCCTCAAGAGGAATATTCTGCATCGTGATATGCGCATTATAAACCACGGTGCTTTTGTCAATAGCACCACGCTTACCAGCAAATTTCATTGCTTCAACACGATAAAAACTCTTCTCATCAGAAATCACCCAAGTTCTTGGATCACCCTGTTTATAGGTAACGGGATAGGGTTCAACCTCTTCATAATTCATATGCAAATCACCAAGCTTTCGCCCCGCTGTAACAAAAGCCCAAAAATCCTCTACCTTTTTAACTGTTGGGATACGTGGCAATTCTTTAGACAGATTATGCGCATAACGCGCACGATAATCTTCAGAATGCAAAATCCCATAAACATAATAAAACAAATCATCCTTTGTTATCATTTCGCCAGGATAAGCTGCCTTAAAATAAGCCAACCCTTCATCCGTGAGTGCATCACGCCGCTCTAAACCAGTTTCTTTGCTTTCCTCTGCAAAATTTGCAAACAAATGAACCTGATCCCCCTCCTTATTTTTCAAGGATACAATATCTTCATAAATATATCTTGGAAAACATTGGCCTTTTTCCATTGCATCATAGCTAGGTAAACTCTTAGTCATCAGAACAGAAAAGCCGCTTCTTGCTCCAGTTCCTGTAACTTGTATCACTTTATTTTCAACGGCTTTTTCCATAGGGAATATACGCGGCATTTGGTAAACGCTATCATTAAGAGCTCGATTATAATAAAGCCACTGTCGTGTAAAAGGACGATAAAGACTTTGCGTTAAACAATCTCTCTCAAAGTTAAAAGACTTTCCTTTTACTAAATTTTGTTTGAGAGAATAATTCCAGCTGATCTTTTTAGCATCTGTATCAAAAAAATCGTCTACAGCTTCTATACGTGTTTTGCGATCAGAATGTGGATGCGCAGCATTAAAACGCTCTACTTCACTATTATAGAAAGTAATCATATTGCTCATATTTTTCGCTAAAGTTTCACGACTTGAATTATATGCCCATGCATCACGACTGGTTTTAAGACCAAGAGAAAAATTTTCAAAAAGCTTTTTATCACAGCTCTTCTTGACACCTAAGGCTAAAAATTTTTCAAAATCACTATTGCGCTGATCCAGCCAATCGCCATGCTCATCTGGTGTAATTATCTGCCAGCGTTGTTCATGCTTGATCCCACCAATACTACCCAATCGCTGAACTTCAGAGAGTTTGTCTTTTGTCGAGAGATTACCACCAATATCGTAATAGTGAATTTTGCAATGCTCCATAACATTTGGATTTTTGATAAACAGTGTCACAGCAATTCCTGTCATGCTTCCACTACCAAAAACATTTTGCCCTTCTTGAGCGCACCCTTTACTCAACATATTTTTGCGAATATCACCCCGCAAATTGAAAACATAAATGCTCGAAAATTCCTCACACAAATTTTTTCTGAGTCCATCCATTGATAATTTTTCAACATAACCAGAACCAGTCACAAAACCTATAACACCACAGTCTTTTATGCGATCACTAGCCCAGCGAATGGCACGAATATAACTGTCATAAAGTTTATTAAAATTGCTCGCACTAGATTGAGCAGCATAGGTTTCACGAATACGACGATCCAATTTAGGATATCCAATATTTTTCGCATTATCATTTTCACTTTTTTGCCCTACCGAATAAGGGGGGTTGCCAACAATAACACGAATATCCAGTTCCTTCTGGCGTGACCGACGTGTGCTGTTATCCACCAGCAAATCACTGATCAGGTCTTTTTCTTGCTCATAAAGCTGGAATGTATCGGTCAAACAAATTCCCTCAAACGGAACATAATCGCCCCCCATCAGACCATGATAGGTCGTCTCAATATTAATGGCTGCAATATAATAGGCTAAAAGCACAATTTCATTGGCATGAATTTCACGACAAAATTTGTGTTTCATCTCCTCTGGTTTTATCAAACCCGATTGTAAAAGCCGTGTGATAAAAGTCCCCGTTCCAGTAAAGGGATCCATGATGTGCACACCCGATGAGCCAAGCGTTTGCCCAAATTCTTGCTCTAAGACATCATTGACAGAGTGCAAAATAAAATCCACAACCTCGACGGGGGTATAAACAATGCCTAGTTTTTCTACAGTGCGTGGAAAAGCATAACGAAAAAACTTATCATAAAGCTCTATAATCAACCTCTGTTTTGCTTTTGGATCCGTAATGCCACTGGCGCGTAATTTTACACTTGTATAAAATTTCTCGAGATCTTTGGATTCCTTATCAAGATTCGCCTCATCAAGTACATCAAGCATACGCTGCATAGCACGCGATACCGGATTCTCACGTGTGAACTGATACCCTTCAAACAACACCTGAAAGACAGGACGTGTGATAATATGCTGTGCCAACATCTCAATCGCATCAGCTTCTGTAACAGCATCATTTAAGTCATCACGCAGTTCTGCCACAAACCTGTCAAAGGCTTGACGCGCCTCAGTATTTGGCTCTGCCAGAATGCCTGTTAAGCGCGTGATATGATTCTTAGCAATTTCAGCAATATTGCTCGCCCAATCCTCCCAATAATCACGTGTCCCACACTTTTTGACAATCTTTGCCATGATGGCACGCGAAATCTCATCCACAGGGAAAGCAAGCTCCCCTTGTTCATCTGTAAAAAGGACATCACGCTCCGCTGTACCAATGCCCAATCGTGCTGGTTGTGCGCGTAGTGGAAGATTGTCTACAACAGCCGTAATAGCCTTTAATTCAGTGCTCTGTGTGACACCAATAATCTCAATCACATTGCTAATATCTTGCCCGAGGGATGCCTTATTAATCGTTGCATCAAAACGATCATCATGTGCACGCAAAGCATTTAAAATTTGCCAGATAACCCGATATTTATCATTGTTGTTCAAAGCCTGTTCCGCTGGAGTATCAAGAGGAATACCAATTGGCAAAATGACATATCCCATCTTTTTACCCTCAGAGCGACGCATCACCCGCCCAACCGCTTGCACAACATCAATCTGGCTCTTGCGTGGATTTAAAAACATGATCGCATCAAGAGCCGGAACATCCACCCCCTCAGACAAACACCTTGCATTGGTTAAAATACGACAAATATCATCCCCACTATCAGCTTTCAGCCAATCAAGTAATGCACCACGATCCTTTGCATTGAAAGTGCCATCAACATGCTCAATTTCACACTTCAGAAAATGTTCATTTTCTGTATCCTCTTTCGTATAATCAAGATATTCTCTAACAACCGCAGAAAACTCATCACGAACGAGTTTAGAACTTTGAATAGTTTTACAAAACGCTAAAGCACGATGCATAGGATATGAATCCGTACCAACATCAGCCTTCATATTTTGTTTTGTCAAAGCCTTATAACAGCCAATAATCTTCGTTGCATCATCAAGAATAAGCTCAGAATCGCTATCACTAAGGCGCTTCTGAACAGCGGAACTGACCAATTTTTCGTCCATTGCTAAGACAATAACCTTATAATCTGTTAAAAGATCATTTTGTACTGCCCATGAAAAACCCCGATAAAAAAGTGTTTTACCAAAAAGCTTTTCATCATCCATAGAAGCAAGAACAGCATTAACTTCATTCGCGCGACTTTTTGCGTTATCACCAAAAATACGTGGTGTCGCTGTCATATAAAGGCGTTTCTTGGCACGAATAACATCATTGGAATGCACCTTAACAAAATTGGATTCATCCTCGCCCACCAGCGTTGCCCCTGTTGTACGGTGCGCTTCATCACAAATGATAAGATCAAATGTTGGCAAACCATAGTTTTTCTGAGCATCAGCAATCACCTGAATAGATTGATAGGTTGCAAACACAACGGTCATCTTATCTGCAACACTCTTCCCCACCTGATCTGCAAGTTTAGCCGCATTAGTTGTCGCCGGAAAAGCAAGATCAAACACATCAATTTCAGCAACATCATCACTATTTTTACGACGCTTTCCCACTTGTGTATCAGAACAGACAGCAAAAGATCTCAATCCGATTCCTGCATCCGTTGTCCATTCACGAACCGTCTGTGACATCAGTGCCAAGGAAGGAACAAGAAACAAAACAAACTTGCCTTCACCCGCCAAATCCTCAGCAATTTTAAGACTGGTAAATGTCTTACCAGTACCACAAGCCATAATAAGCTTCCCCCGATCTGCTTGAGCAAGCCCAGCACGCACATCACGCAATGCTTCCAATTGATGTGGACGGATTTTCTTTTTATCCTCCAAAACAACTTTGCCCTGGGCTGCAAAAGTTTCCCAACGGATCGGACTTTGTTGTATATCGGAAAGATTAATCCGTATAACAGGAATATCCTGCCCCCGTATCATTATTTCAGCGTTATCACTCCAAGCACGTTCAGTACTATCTATAATAACACGCCGCTTGAACGGAGCTTTTCCTGATGCCGAAATAAAACTATCAATATCTGCTTTTCTAATTCGATATGCTGCATCATAAAATTTACATTGGATTGCTGCAAACCCCTCTTCATCACGCATCTTTGCCACAAGATCAATACCAGTATCCCGACCATCCCAACCATTTTCATGCGCCCAATCTTTAAAGGTTTGAACTTTTTCATACTGATCAAACTGAAGAGGATCATGTGTCAGATAAGCAAGAGCAAAACGCTCAAAATACGTACCTTTGTCTCGTTCAGTACGCGCTTTATCACGATAGGTCTGTAAAAGCGATTGCAGCGTCATGCTTCCCCCCCAATGAAAAATACCTTCAACTATCGAATCTAAACCAATTCGTCAATGCCTCTTGTTCTACCCAAAAAACTTAAAAAAAGCTTAAAATTGCTTGATTTTAAAACATTTCTTCTATGTTTAATTAAACCAACAAGAGAAAATCTTTTGATCCTTTTGAGTATCCCCCAAATCATATGATGCATTTACTGATGTCTATATCCCTATGGAAATAAACGGTAAGGCGTGATGATTTTGAAAATATTTTTTGCCTTTTGTTAAGAATACACAATAAAGTGCGCAATAATTTTAGGATTTAGCTTAAGAATGAGAGGAGGAAATGGATAGGACACCTGCGAACACACAAGACACCAAGGAAGAAACTCCACACACAAAACAGCGCATTTTACGAACGATCATGCATATAATTCCACTATAATACGCAAAATATTAGTCGTGATATTCAAAATATTGATTTTTGAAATATTTCTTTGTCTTTTGTTCTTTCGTAGACTAATTATTCGCTTCTTATACTTTATAGCGGGTGGTTTTAGAATTCTTTTTTATATGTATCGGACTTGTAGCAGGAGGAAGAATACCATACCAACTAGACATACCATTGCTCATCACTAGCGCCATTATGTTCTTTAGCAACATAACTGCAGCTTGGTATTACGGTGTTCTCTTACTTCATCTCACACCTGCTGAATATGAGCTTATTCTTTTTCAATAAATGAAAGCCCTTTTCATTCATACATCATTCAACATAAGAAGCCATCCGCCTCTCAAACTTTTTGTCGTCCTCACCACACTCATGAAATCAAACCCGCATCTCACGGTATTAGTTCTTAAGATCACGCCCCCTACCGAGTATCTGACGGCATCCTTACCCTAGAAACTCAAATGGCTTGTTTATCCTTCAGCTCCAAAATCATGAGATATGGCAGAAAAAAGCGATGCCTTAAACAAAATATTCTAAAGAAGCTAAGCTACTCGTATAAAGGAACAGAAAATGGCTGTATCTTAGATCACATTTTAAAACTTAAGCACGATCATAATTTATTTGCATAAACCTAAACACCTATAATTTGCACCACCCTCTGCAAAACTAAAAGTGAGAAATCCTTATAACCTCTTTTCCGAAAATCTTAAAAATACTAAACGAAACCTCTTAAACTGCTCAGCTATCTCGATACCAGTTCATTTTTTTGGAAGAACGGAGGTTTAAGCTGTTTTTGGCATCAACCTTCTTTTTTGTTCTTTTGTTTGTTAGCAGATATACTATTCATTTCCCCCGCCTCTTTTTAAATTAAATCTTAAGAATCGTCGCACCATATATTTCATTTGTCCTCCTCTTCACATTTCAGAAGAGGAGGGTTTTTAACAAAATTCAGTCTGCAAGCAATCTCGTTTTAACGGGTTCCATTTAACTTCTCCTTAATAGGATTTACTTCCATAAGACTCGACAAGAAAGATTTAAAATATTCATCATGCATTCTCAAAACATTTAATGCCTCAAGAAGGCTTATATGCCTACCATATCTCACATGATGTGGTGCGCTATAAAACGCTTACCTCTAGTGACACGCTCCACTTAATGAACAAAGCGTTTTCTAAAATAGAGCAGCAAATAATACTAAACTTTTCCCATTCATTTTTTGCTTCATAAACGCTTCATCTAAGTGTAAAGCATCTCCACAAACATGCCCAAATTAATAAAGCTTAATCGCGTGAAAGAGCGACAACAGGGTCAAGCCGTGAAGCTTGCCGCGCTGGAGAAAAGCCAAAACATATTCCTATGAGGGTTGAAAAAGTAAGAGACATAATGATCGATTCAAGTGTATAAACCAAATGGATAGGTGCCTTAAACAGAAGAAACAAGCCACCGATAGAAAGTCCAAGCAAGATTCCCAAACCACCACCAATCACACAAACCAAAATCGCCTCAATGAGAAATTGCTGTAAAATATCACTTTGTCGTGCACCAACTGCCATACGCACGCCGATTTCATTGATCCGCTCAGAAACAGTGACTAACATAATATTCATCACCCCTATACCCCCCACAACCAGGGAAATAGCTGCAATTGAAGAAATTAAAAGTGTTAAAATATTTGTACTCTCCATGATACGTTCACGGAAAAATTCAGAATTTCTAATGAAAAAATCCTCCCCGCCATGCCGCATAATGAGAAAACGTTTTATCATAGTCTCCGCTAAATGTGAATCAATATCATCAGCAATCCTAACGGTAATTGCACGAACTTCTGTTGTACCAAGAAAACGCGTCTGCACTGTTGTATAGGGTAAATAAAGCTGTAAGGTATTTGATGTATCTCCACTTGCATTATTTTGCGAATCAACAACACCAATAATACGCGCTGGAACATTACCCACATGCACCACCTTTCCAAGGGGGCTTTCATGGCTATGGGGGAAAAGAACAGACAACGCTTCTTTCTCAATCACGAGATCAACCGCCCGATCATGGACACTCTTGTGATCAAAAAACTGTCCTTTGAAAACTTTGAGCCCCTGTGTCTGAAAAAATTGTTCTCCCACCCCCGCAATGACAGCATTGACTTCAACTGCACCAAAACGTACTTTCGAGCTTGCTGAAATCTGTGGTGTTACACCAGAAACATAAGGTAATCCAGATAAAGCTTCTGCATCAGCTTCAACCAAACTGGTTATTTTTTCTGCTTGTGGATCAGAAAAACTTTTGCCAGGAAAAATGGTTAATGTATTAGCACCTAAACTTTTAAAATTTTCCAGAATTTTCTCTCGTGTACCATTCCCTAACGCTACCATAGCAATAATTGCCCCAATACCGATAATCACCCCAAGCATTGTTAGAAAAGTCCGCATGCGATGTGCATTCATTGCCAACAGAGCCATCACAAACGCCTCACGGAATCGCTCAACAAAAGAACGAAAAAAGCCCAGTTTTTGTTGGCCTTTTAGATTTTGTTGTTCCTGAAGAGATTTTCTACCAACTTTTGCTTTTCCACCCCTTGACCGCTTATCAGCAATAATTTCCCCATCACTGATTTCGATAATACGCTCTGCTCTTTCAGCTACCTGCATATCATGGGTTACAATGATAATGGTACGCCCCTCTTGATGAAGTTCATCCAAAATATGCAATACTTCTTGCCCACTCTTTTTGTCCAATGCACCAGTTGGTTCATCTGCAAGAATGACCTCCGCATTATTCATGAGCGCCCGAGCAATAGAAACACGTTGTTGCTGACCACCAGAAAGCTGATTTGGACGATGATTTATCCGATCACCCATGCCCAAACGCGTTAAAAGATCCTGTGCCCGCTGTTTCCTTGCTTCCACGGCACATCCCGCATAAATAGCCGGAATTTCAACATTACCAAGAGCTGTCAGTTCATTCAACAAATGGTAACGCTGAAAAATAAAACCAAAATGATTACGTCGCAAAGCCGACAATTCATCCGCAGAAAGGGAAGCTGTTTCTTTACCAGAGATCCAATAACGGCCAGAAGTTGGACGGTCAAGACAGCCTAAAATATTCATCAAGGTCGATTTACCTGAACCGGAAGCACCTACAATTGCCACCATTTCACCACGTTCAATGGTAAGATTGATGTTTTTCAAAACGGTAACAAACGCTTCGCCGGCAGGAAATTTGCGCACAATATTTTCCAAGACGAAGACGGCATCTGCTTGATTTGTGCTCATGCTTTAACTCTCGTCTTCGCTATGCATGTTAGAAGACTCTGGCATCACTCCATCAGACGAACTGGTGACGACGACATCACCCTCGTTAAGTCCTGAAACAATCTCTGCCATAACCTTATTATTCAACCCAACGCTCACCTGTTTAGTAACCACCTTATTTTCCCCCACTAAAACAGAAACCCATGCTTTACGCTCTCTTGTCTCATCGCGTAAAGCATCACTTGGAACCAACAAGACATTCTGCGCGCGCCCTAAGATAATATGAACTTGAGCAGTCATATAGGTTCGCAAAAAATTATCCGCATTATCAACATGTAGAATTCCATTGTAATAGATCGCCGATGATATTAAAGCACTAGAACCACTCACCATACCAGGATTAATACTCACATCAGCACGAATTGCTTCAGGAGCCGGCTCTACTTTTTCTAAAACGCCTTCATAACGACGCTGTGAATTACCTAAAACTGTAAAATAAAGTGGTTGTCCAGCTCGGACTTTAAGAATATCTGCTTCTGAGATTTGCGCCTTGATCGTCATCTTTGATAAATCACCCAAAATAACAATTGTTGGCGCCGACTGAACCGCATTCACATTCTGCCCTTCTTCCACAACTGTTGCCAAAACCGTTCCTGCTGAAGGGGCAGTGATGCGTGTATAACCTAAATTAACCTCTGCACTCTCCACATCAATTTGTGCTTGCACAATCTGTTGACGAAGTTGTTCAATTTGCGCCTCGCGTATTTTCACCTGTGTCGCAGCCTCATCGAGGTTCGCCCGTGAAATCGCTCGTGTTTCGATCATTTTTTTCTGACGCTCTAAATTTTTTTGTGCAAGAGAAAGATAGGCTTCTTGTTCTACCAAACTCGCATAATAATGCGATAATGCTGCTTTTTTTCTTTTTAAATCATTTTCCTGATCTGTAGGATCAATTTCTGCCAAGAGATCGCCTTCTTTCACAACACTCCCAGGGGAAACATGCATTGACACCACACGCCCTGTTGCTCGCGCACCAACAGCCACCAACCGGTAAGGACGTACAAGACCAGAAGCTAAAACACTTTCCTCAATATCCCCACGTTTCACCACCGCGGTTATATAAGTTGGAGTAGATGTTCCAAAAAAAACAGAACGTAACCATAACAACAAGAAAATGAGAAATATAGCAGTTAAAAAGAAGGAAAGTTTTTTGTGTTTTGTAATGAAATTTTTGAGTAAGTTTTTTTTCATTTCCCTACCTTTGCACGCGAACGAGGTGCATTATCAACGACTTCTGGACGCGATACATCAACAACGCCATCCCAGCCCCCCCCCAACGCTTTCATCAACGTGATATATTGCGTAACCAAAGAAACACGGCTATCTTTAAGCGCCATTTGTGCAGAATAATAAGAGCGATCAGCATTTAACAATTCAAGAAAACTAGTATTTCCATTCTCAAAAAGGCTCCGTGAAAGTTTTAAGGAATGAAGAGAAGCTTTATTCGCAACGATTAACTTTTCTAAGCGTTGATGTTCCTTCGTCAATCTTACAAGCGCATTTTCTACATCTTCTAAAGCCTCCAACACAGCAGCTCGATAAGTAATAAAAGCTTGATCACGCTGCGCGCGCGCTACCGCAATAGAAGCCTCGACCTGACCTCCATTAAAAAGAGGAAAACGAAGACCAGGTCCAAAAGACCAGCCAATCGTTGAATTTTTCCATAACTGATCAATTGCCGTTGCTGCTGTCGAAATATTACCTGTTAAAGTAAGTGATGGATAACGATCTGCTTCACGTTGACCAATCCGTGCTGTCGCTTGCGCATATTGACGCTCTGCCCGTCGTAAATCTGGACGTGTTAACAAAATATCGGCTGGAATTCCTGCTGGTATCGGCCAGCGTGGTTGTGGAATCTTTGCATGCTTAGCATTTTTTTGTAAAAGATCCTTCAATGCCGTAGGCACACGACCAGTTAAGACAGAAAGGCGATGAACGCTCATTGCTAAATTCGCTTCCATCTGTGATATATCTGCTTCTGTATTTGCCATTTGTGCTTGTGCATTTGAAACATCAAGCTCAGAAACATCACCAGCTGTTAATCTAGCGCGCATCAGTTCATAAGTTTTACGTTGTGATACAGCAATTTGCCGCACAATAAACAACTTTTGTTGCCAACCACGCATTTGCACATAATTTGTTGCCACATCTCCTAGTAATGTCACCATGGTAGCGCGCATATCTTCCACAGCCGCATCAAGGCCATAACGCGCTGCTTCAACCGCACGTTTATGCCCACCAAAAAAATCAAGCTCCCAGCTTGCATCAAAACCACTACTATACTGGTTGAATAATGCATCAGACTGTCCAGAACGACTACGGGTTCCTGAAATTGAATTGGACACATTTGGCAAAAGAGTTCCCACAACCTGTCCTAAACCCGCACGCGCCTCACGTACCCGAGCTTTAGCAACAGCAACATTATTATTTCCAGAAATCGCGTAATCCATTAACGCATCTAGAACAGGATCATTCAAATGCCGCCACCATCCGGCAAGCGCAACGGGCTGCCCTGCAGTCTGTGCAGATTTTTCTCCCCAAACTGCTGGAACACGAAAAGATGTTTTCTGGTAATTAGGACCAACCATACATCCTGACAAAAGCAAACACAACAAGACACTAAAAAATAATCCACGAGAAGCGCCCCATTTGAGATTTCTGATATACATCCAGTCTCCCGCATTCTTTCAGAATCATTATTTAATATTAATACTTTATTTACCTCTTATTTCAAACTTGACGTGAAAAATCAAATACAGTTTGCACAGGAATATGATCTGAAGGACGTTCCCATCCGCGCGCATCACGAAAAATCGAAAGATCTACAACAAAAGGGGCTAAATCTTGAGAAGACCAAATATGATCAAGCCGCCGCCCATAATCGGTAAATGCCCAATCGCGAGCACGATAACTCCACCATGTGTAAAGCTTGGTAGGAACAGGAATATGCAACCGCATCAGATCAACCCATCCACCTTGACAACACAAATCCTGCAAACGCTCGGTTTCAATGGGAGTATGGCTTACAACCTTCAACAATTGTTGATGAGACCAAACATCCTCTGCCAAAGGAGCAATATTCAAATCGCCCAGCAAAAGAGAAGATATCCCCTTTTCCTGATCTGCGCGGATAAGAGACATTTCCTCTAAAAAATCAAGCTTATGACGAAATTTTTCATTCACATCAGCGTCAGGAATATCTCCCCCAGCAGGAACATAAAAATTATGAATCCGCAAGCTTCTCCCATGGGCTTCCACAATAACTGAGATATAACGGCAATCTTGGTTTTGACAAAAAAAACGTTTTTCTACCTTTTTAAAAGGCAAACGAGAAACAATAGCCACCCCATTATAAGATTTTTGTCCACTCAATGCGATATGCTTATAACCCGCTGCTTCAAAAGCCTCCACTGGAAATAAAGCATCTGGACATTTTGTTTCCTGTAGACACAATACATCTGCGGAAAAGAGTTCCAAATACTGAAAAACCTGTGCAAGACGCAAACGAATAGAATTAATATTCCAAGTCGCAATACGAAAGAACATTTGTTTTAATCCCAATGACGTAACACTCTTTCTTCATTTCTTCGAAGGAAGTGTGAACATCCCATTAGCGAACCGGACGTCTGTCCGCACATTCATAATCTGCACAGTAGTTTCCAAATTTTGTTGGTCAACAATTGTCCACTGTCGCAAAGCAGAGCCTTTAGAATCAAAAACCATCCTTATTTGCCCTGCCCCAATCGTCTGATCACGCAAAACAATCGTCACGGCCCCAGGATCTTCGCGAAAGGCCAACAAACGCCCAGAAGATACATCAATTTTATCATCCAACAGAAATTTCATTGGCGTTTGCGAAAGTTGTGAAAAGTTCCAAGTATTCAAAGCTCGATTGTTAATGCCCACAAATTGACCATCTGCAATAATCTGTAAAGGCATTTTCTTGTAAATAAAACGAATTTTCCCTGGACGCTCTAGATAAAACGTTCCTTGAGACATCTTTCCCTTTGGACTAAATTGAATAAAATCACCTGTCATTGTTTTGATTGCCGCAAAGTGGTTCACAACATTCTGCGCCTTTGCCACTTTATTAGAGGCTTGCGAAAAAGCAGGAAAAGTTAAACACCAAAAGACAATAATCCCCACAAACCCAAAGACTCTTCTTTGCAACAAAAAAGACGTTTTCATAAAAAATGCTCCCAAGCAATACTTAATTGGCTTTATAATTCATAACTTAAGTAATCAACGACGAATAAATACCCTTCTTTATAAGATAAAGATATTGTTTGAAAAAAATATCAAAAGATTTTTAAAAGTATTCTTCTTCGACAATCTCCAAAACTTTTCGCTTACCCATATCATTCGCTGGACTAATAATGATGCCTTCTTCTTCTATCCTTTCGATCAATGTGGCGGTACGGTTATAACCAATGCCTAAACGACATTGAATATAAGAAGTTGAAGCCTTACGATCACGAAGCATAATAGCAACAGCTTGACAATAGGAATCATCTGCTAAAGAAAAAGCTAAAGAAACATCCTTTTTTATTTCTTGCGATATCGTTTCCAAATAATCAGTCTGCGTTTAAGTTTCCGAAAGCATCCAATTTTCCCGCTTTTCTAAACGCATAATATATTCTTTTCCACCCCTAATCTATGAAGCAACATAAATTATAGTCAAGACATAATGGATTAAGGACTAAACATATTACTCGCAAACCTGAAAGCTCTTTTAAGTATCAAAAATACTTTTTTGACTTCCTTCTCGCCCAAAAGAATAAAAAATTTCATCAGAACCGCTCTGTAAACAGTTTGGAGTTTAGCAAATTTCACTTAGCTTCCCACCCCATATAATTCATTTATATTAAGACTCGAGAGATCAGCCTTGCCCTAAATATTTAGAGCGCACTTAAAAAGACACTAAAATATCAAGTCTTACATGCTTTTACACCCCTATACTCGCAATAACATTATTTTATACCAAGATATTGATTTATAATAATTTATCTTTTTAACTTAAATCATAACGCCAAATACAATAAGATTCTTTCATCACATACTCTCTCATATTGAATCAATTCAAATCATTTTCTTGCACGTTACAAGCAAGGTTGGTGTATGGATAAAAGTTATATAAGATAAAGAATCCCCTTATAAGGAGTCTCAAGTACCAAAGAGCTATCGCAAATTGAGAGCTGGTATATGAAAATGCAGACTTTCTACGATACAATAGGATAAACACTTGTTTTACAAGGTATTATAAAAAACAACTATCAAGATTTTTCAAAAGCGCTCTTCTTCAGCAGGCACTAAAATTTCTCGTTTCCCTGCGTGATTTGCTGGACTAATGATACCTTCTTCTTCCATCCTCTCAATCAATGTCGCAGCACGGTTATAACCAATGCCTAAACGGCGTTGAATATAAGAGGTCGAGGCCTTACGATCACGAAGCACAATAGCAACAGCTTGACTATAGGGATCATCTTCTGAAGGAGAAGACAAAGAAACATCAGCACCATCCTCTTCAACTTCTTGCGTAATTGTTTCTAAATAATCAGGTCGTGCTTGCGCTTTGAGATGCGCAACAACCTGCTCCACTTCATTATCCGCAACAAAAGGCCCATGCACACGCTGAATACGTCCTCCTCCCATCATA
The DNA here is from genome assembly GCF_042195825.1 of Bartonella sp. AP40SXNS. Taxonomy (NCBI): domain Bacteria; kingdom Pseudomonadati; phylum Pseudomonadota; class Alphaproteobacteria; order Hyphomicrobiales; family Bartonellaceae; genus Bartonella; species Bartonella sp. AP40SXNS. Next base: position 15,211 of record NZ_JBHIPB010000003.1, on the reverse strand, counting down.
AAGAGCATATCTCCTTGTCCCAATAATTGCTCAGCTCCCTGTTCGCCTAAAATTGTTCGGCTATCAATTTTGGAACTCACAGAAAAAGAAATGCGTGTAGGAAAATTGGCTTTGATCGTACCAGTAATAACATCGACGGAAGGACGCTGTGTCGCCATAATTACATGGATACCGGCAGCACGTGCCATTTGTGCTAAACGTTGAACCGCTCCTTCAATATCTTTCCCAGCAACCATCATCAAATCAGCCATTTCATCAATAATGACAACAATATAGGGCATAGGACTAAAATCAAGTGTTTCCGTTTCATAAAGAGGCTCACCGGTCTCGCGATCAAATCCAACTTGAATTGTCCGCACCATTGTCTCTCCCTGACTTGCAGCTTCTCTAAGACGCGCATTAAACCCATCAATATTACGAACGCCTAGTTTTGACATTTTACTATAGCGCTCTTCCATTTCACGAACAGCCCACTTTAAAGCAATGACGGCTTTTTTAGGATCTGTCACCACCGGTGTTAATAAATGAGGAATGCCATCATAAACCGAAAGTTCAAGCATTTTTGGATCCACCATAATGAGACGACATTGCTCAGGTGTCATCCGATAAAGCAGAGATAAAATCATTGTATTGATAGCAACAGACTTTCCCGATCCTGTTGTACCAGCAACCAAAAGATGAGGCATTTTTGCTAAATCTGCAATAACAGCTTCTCCCCCGATTGTCTTACCCAAAGCAAGTCCTAGCTTTGCTTTGCTGTCAATAAATTCTTGCGCCTGCAACATTTCTCGTAAATAAACCATCTCACGCTTTGCATTAGGCAGTTCTATTCCAATAACATTACGTCCTGGAACCACCGCAACACGCGCCGAAATCGCACGCATCGAGCGTGCAATATCATCTGCCAAACCAATGATACGGGAAGACTTAATGCCAGCAGCCGGTTCAAATTCATACAAAGTTACCACCGGTCCAGGACAAGCATCTATAATTTTTCCTTTTACCCCAAAATCTAACAAAACCCCTTCAAGCTCCTGAGAATTTGCTCTTAAAACAGCAGGAGAAAGTTTTGCATCCCTAACAGACGGTGGTGGAACTGAAAGATAATCTACAAGTGGAAGAACAAAGCCACCATTTGAAGAAGCTGTTAAAGACTTTCGATTTTTAACAGGAGAAACATAAGCTTTATTTTTATTTTCCTCACGCTTTACTTTTTCACCTAAAAAAGTTGGCTCAATCCGATCAAATGGCTTTCCTTGCCCTTTACTCTGAAAACGCCTTTTGAAACAGAATAAACGAAAAAAACGCGCTTGTAAAAAATAAAAAAGATGCAAAAGAGCGCCACAAGTTGTCGCAAAAAAACCATGATTTTCACGATCCTCCTCTGCGGCATATTCCGTATCTTCTTCCAACTCAAAGACTGGATTAATGATTTCGTCTTTTGGAATGTTTTTTTCTTTTCTTTTCTTTGTTCGACGCCGCCATATTACATTACCAGCAAAAGCAGCGGTGAAAAAACCTAAAAGAATAAAAACAACACTGAAAAACACCGTGTAAGGAGGAGAAAGAAAAAGAGGAAAGACTGAAGAAGCAACACTTAAAACTTTATCTCCTAAAACCCCTCCCAATCCCATTGGCAATGGCCAATAAGTAAAAGAAGCAATAGGTGACATAAGAGCAAAAGCAATTAAAAAACAAATCGTTGATAGCACCCATAAAAAAAAGCGCAAAGTCAAATTGTAGATATTCTTTTGCGCCAACAAGAGAAAAGACCAAAATAACGGTGGCAACAAAACAGAAAGACTTGCCAAGCCAAAAAACTGCATAATAAAATCTGAAAAAATTGCCCCCATCCACCCCATAAGGTTTGTAACCTCATTTGTACTTGCATGAGTTAAAGATGGGTCCGCAACATTCCACGTCGCCAAAGCAAACACACAAAAAATAATAAAGCCCAAAAGCCCGAGCCCAATAAATACTCCTATCTGACGCAAAAACATCTCAATAAGACGCGAACCTTGAGAATTTCGCACTTCTAATGAATCATAAGGAGAAGAACTTCGGTGCATCTATCAATTCCAAATACAAAACTTTCATATTTTAAAGAGTTATAACTCCCTCTCTCTCTTAAAAAAGGATGAAGCTTAAACTCTGTACCAATTTGTAAACAAATAGCCTGTAAACAATCCGACTTCTTATCTAGCGCGTTCTACCTTCTAACCACTTCATATCATTCATATACCACCACCCTAAGAGATAATCCTTCATAAGGCGCACAAAAAGCTCTCCCTGAATATTTATCACACGATCAACCAAAAAACACCTTATGTGTAAAGTGTTACATGGGTGCTATAGGCACCTTCTTAAAAAAATAATATTTTTTACGCTACATCATGATAATGGCGAAATATGAATACTGTTTTAACCATCACGAATGACCACAATTTTTATCTATTTTTATCTATCATACTAACGAAATGTCCCCCTTCAGGACAAGCATACTGAAGTAACTCACACAACTTAAAAAAATACACGACCATCTTTGTTTATTTTTAGTTTTCTTTTTTATCAACCAAGTGTAAAAAGAATTGAAGAAGATATTTAAAAAAGCTTATCCGATAAATCTGTAAGATGAATCACATAAATGATTAAGCAGAAAAACTCTGAAAAACCAATCTGTTATCAGATTGGCGTTAAAAAGAAATCTCGTTTTTGTAAAGCAGAGAGAAAAGTAAAAGTTAAGATATTTTAGGCAATGTAAAAAGATATTCTTTTTAAAAGAAAGCAAACTATAAACAATGGAAGAAGTATTGTGTGTTCTAATCGCAATAAAGATGTACAACCCAATAAAAAAATTAAATCTCATAAAACTAAACAATGTGATCTGCTCATTGCAGGAGGGGCGGCTGTCGGTTTAGCCCTAGCGATAGCACTCAAGCAAACAGCCCCTAATCTGAAAATAAAAATCGTTGATGCTGCTCCACAAGGAGATACCCCTGCTTCTAACATACGAACCATTGCCCTTGCTGCTGCTTCTATTCGTATGTTAAAACAATTACAATGTTGGAAATCTGTAAAACCCTATGCGCAACCCATTCATTCAATGATCATCACAGATACAAGCACAAATGATCCGGTCAAACCCACTCTTTTAACCTTTGAAGGCGACATTAATCCCGGTGAGCCCTTTGCTGCCATGGTAGAGCATAGAGAACTCATCAATACTTTAAAAAAACGTGTCAAAGATCTCAATATCCCTGTTATTACAAACACACGTGTCATTGATTTTCATCAAGAAGACCAACATACAACCGTCACTTTAAATAATGAAGAGGTTTGGCAAACAAAATTGCTTATTGCAGCTGACGGAGCCCATTCGAAATTACGCCAAAAAGCAGGTCTTAAAAACTTTTCTCATCCCTATAAACAAACAGCAATCATCTGCACAGTTGAACATGAAAAACCCCATAATGGTCAAGCAATTCAACATTTTTTACCTGCCGGTCCTTTTGCTCTTCTCCCTCTTAAAGGCAACCGATCCGCCATTGTGTGGAATGAAGATCATAAAACTGCGCAATATTATCTCAAAGCGGATGCACTTATTTTTGAAACAGAACTTGAAAGACGTATTGGCCATCGATTAGGCAAACTCTCTTGGAATGGCGAACGTCAAGCTTTTCCTTTGAGCCTTTCTTTAACACGTCAATGCGTTAAACCACGTTTTGCTCTCGTTGGCGATGCCGCCCATACCATCCACCCCATTGCAGGACAAGGACTCAATTTAGGATTACGCGATAGCGCTGCGCTGGCTGAAGTGATTATTGAAACAGCACGACTAGGTCTTGACATTGGCTCTCTCACAGCTTTAGAGCGCTATCAAAGCTGGAGACGTTTTGAAATTGTCCGTATGGCTTTAAGCAATGATTGGCTTAATAAACTCTTTTCTAATGATAGCCTTCTTTTACGGATGCTCCGCGATACCGGCCTTGGAATCATTAATCAAGCGCCAAAAATAAAAAAATACTTCATTCAAGAAGCTGCCGGACTCACTCCAAATGCCCCACGTCTTCTACACGGCTTCCCACTTTAAGCGAAAATTCATACTATTTCACTTTTTTTACAACCTTTGCCTTCCTCCTTTAAAGAACAAAAAATTCCTATCTCATCCAATCTGTTTACAAACCGGATTCCTGTCGAGTAATTTTTTCTTGACTTCCTCCCCCCATATTTCACTCAACATAAGACTCGACAAGCAAGCTACATTCTAAGAATATTCACCATGCACTGAAAAAAACGTTTAATGTCTCAAAGAGGTTACCTTATATCACCACTTAAAAGAAGCCATTTCACAGCATAACAAAATAAACAAGACTTTTTAGTACACAACACTTTTATTTATAATAATAAATTCATTGTTCTCATATTGAGTGAAAAGTCTAAAGATCATAAAATACCCTTGTTTCAAATCTCTCTCATGTTGAAGCAATCAAAATCATTCGCTTGCACATCACAAGTGAGAGTATCGTATAAATAAAAACAATTAAACAAAGTAATACAAAGACTCCCTCTCTCAAGGACTAAGGACTTTAGCAACATTGGAGGCGAGTAAAGCGTATAATGGCACCGGCATACACTTTTTATCGAAGTAAAAATGGTGGTGTACAATGGATTTTATATGATCATAGGGACTTTTACGTTATACTATTCAAGAAAAGCGCCATAAAATAAGCTTAATTGCATTGAAAAATTTTTCTTTTAAAAAAGCACGTAAATTGGAAACATAAATGTATTCGGTTTGGGACATTCTGCTTCTCAGACAAACTCTTTAACTTATTGTGGAATGCCACACGACTTTAGAAAAAATATTCCAATATATAAAAAGTGTTCCGTACACTATACCGTCACACACAATTGTAAACCTGCATATCACCCCCTATTTCACACCATAAAAGAAGATAAACCGCAATAGAAATGATCCAATCCTTTTATTTTCAAATACGCTCTTTATTCATTATTCATAAACGCTCATAAATGAATTTTAATCACAAACGCTCAGAAATATGTCATAAATTCTATAAAACCCATAACAGCCATAAAAATTTTCCATTTTTCTACATACTCACTCATCTCAACTAAACGAACGATAAATAAAGTAAATGCCTCATATATAATCTTACAGAAAAAGACCAAACAAAATCTATAACATCAGGCTTGTTCTAAAAAACAGTATTTCAAAAATATAAGTATGCTAATTTATTAACATATTAATTGCTAAAATTATCATTTTACATATTGAGTTAAAATCCCTATGCAATAAATTATTATCATTTCGACCATTTTTGTAAAGAATCAATAAAACTATAAAAAGAAGTAAAATATCCCGCTCTCTCAAATGCCAAAAGCAATTACAATATTCCTAATCTGGCATCATCATTATGCTTGCCAGATTATAATAACAAGACTTTTTGCATTTAAATAAACTTTTTCACGCTCCCTATCATTGTATTTTGTAACTCAATACTTTAATATATTCGTTCAGTATGTTTATACAATCAAATTACCCAAAAAAGCATACTTCTTGCATTTACATTCCTTGGTATTCCCTTATCTTGTAAATATCGCATACGTGTTACGTTACTTCGAGTTCATCAAGTGTATACCCATTCTCCAACCACTCTTTAATCCACTTAGGTCTACGTCCACGCCCATTCCATAATTCCCATTGGTTATTGGGATTTCTATAATGGCGCTCTTTGCTCACAAGATCAGCGATATCAATTCCATGGGCATTAGCAATTTCAAGAATTTTTCGTCGCGCATTTTGCTTTTCCTTTGCTTGCCGTTTTTTTAATTCCACATCGATTTGTGTACGCATCTCTTGTAGTTCATCAAAATTCATATTTTTGAGATCATTCACCTTAATTACTCCCCTTGCAAAAAAAGAATTTCTTTTTGTCATATTTTAAACACAATTATAGACAATTTCTGTCCATTTATTATCGAAATTAAAATTACGATACATATATCATTTTGACGGAGATGTGCTTTGAGCCACAAAGAACTGTTTATTGGTATATCAATTACCGCCACTGCATTTTTTTTCAGTTCAGTTGCTGGAACTACTAAATGCAGTGCTCAAACACCATCGCACCTCTCTGACTCTTATGAATCAGTAGTCAAAAGTAAATATAAATCGTCACTCTATAAGTTATGGCAATGCGCAACAAAGAACAAGCCCTCTCTGTATAATGATAGTGTAGTTCATTATGACAGGAAAACCTCCCCTCATACACAACGGCTTTTTACTTCGTATAAATTTTTTTTGAAAAGATTTTTGCAACTAGAGAATTATATAAAACAAGCAGCTTCAATACAGTATCAAAGATTATTATTTTTTAAAAGCAACGCCTTTCTTCGTGATTCCAATAATATTGGTTGGCGTAATGTGCTCTATTTTATTCCACACTTTTATCTTGTTAGTTGGATATTCGCATATATTAGAAATATTCTTAGAAGAGAACAAAGCAATAATCACAAGGAATATTCTGAGCTAAACAATCTCATTCTGCAAATTTATAAAATCAAAAGACAACGAGAAAAAGCACAACACAGAATTAGCATTTGTATTAATAAAATTCTTCATAATAAGGTGTATTGCTAATGATTGTTCCAGATTTCACATTTTTTGCTGCTGCATACATATCCAATATGCCTCCCATGACATTTTCAGTTGTTGCCGAACAAGAAACGCGGGACAATATCTATGTAACAGATGATAAAGATAACTTGTTCTATCAATCATCTCAGTTTAAGGAAACAATCGCAACAGTTAAACAGGGCGAACATAATTTTAACATAATTTTAGGGCAAATTGATGTTGGAAATGTGAAATTGTTTTCTCTTTTTGATGCGTTTGATTTTTGCAAAAATATTACAGCTGTACAAAGCGCTTTAACTTACTGCTATGAACAAACAACATCAAAGTGCATCTTTGAAAAAGCGACTTTGCAGTCTGTGCTGAATTTTTACAATACAGAAAACTCAAACCATACCCGTATGCAAAAAATTACTTCATATATTGGAGTAAAAGCTGCTGTACGAGGAAATGAAGGCTTGCAGGAGCCTATAAAGCTTAAAAAAGAAGAACCAGAACAGACAACTAAAGTAGATTCTCTTCCTCTCTCTTCAAAAGGAGAGGAAGATGCATTTACACATAAAGAAAGTAGCGCCCACGATGCTTTTTCAGCTGAAGATTTTTCTTCATCGAGAAGATCGCTGAGTGATGACTGATATTTTCACGAAACCCCAGAATTTTGATAGGATATTATAATGAAAAGTAGATAAGAAAATGTTAAAGCTCTAATTAGTAAGATTGAACAAAATCTCTTCTAATTGAGGGCAAAGATAATGAAAATGATAGAACAAAACAGCGTTGATATAGCATTTAGTCAAAAAGCAGCACGTGAGATTACAGTCGTGATGCTTTCAGAAAGAGAATGGTATTTCACGTTTATTTCCGATGATCCAATCACCGGAAAGCCAAATAAATATACGTTACTTACACAAAGAGGAAAACTAAGAACTTGGGCTGATCCAAAATATCTTTTTAAGTTTCTTCATGAACGAGGGGTCATTTGTGGGAGTTTTAATCTTAATCAGGATAAAGAACATGAAACAATTAAATATTCTTCACACAACAGCTCGTAATAAAATTGCTGCATTGTCTGCAGCTTTAACTGTATTTTTTATGACCAATCCTGTATCCGCCCAAGCAGCGGGTTTAGATCCTGCAAAAAAAGCTTTAGGACTGCTTCAAACAGATTTAAAAACGATTATCCCTATCGCTGCTGCCGTAATACTTTTGTGCTTAGCAATTGGTTATGCAGGGCGCTATATCGGAAAAGACACATTTGTACGGTGGGCAATCGGTGTCGTTATCGCTGGTTCAGCAACTGAACTTGCTAGTTTATTATTTAAACCCAGCTAATAAATCTTTTGAAACATGAAATGCTTCTTTCGTAAAAAAGAAATTTAGGTTTCTCTGCTTTTATTTCACATCAATAAAATTATTCCTTATTTCATGGAAAAACCACTTACGCCAAATGCAATTTGATAAGGTTGAACAATATGAGGACATTAATCAATTTTCAATTGAACGATAATAATAAAATTACCGCAGCCTCCGCAGCTTTAACTGTATTTTTTATGAACAATCCCGTATGGGCTCAAGCAGCACAAGGTTTGAGAAACGCAGATACAGCTTTAAAAGCGCTCCAAAACGACTTGAAAGAAATTATTCCTATCGCTGCAGCCGTGATACTTTTGTGCTTAGCAATTGCTTATGCAGGGCGCTATATCGGAAGAGATACATTTGTACGATGGGCAATTGGTGTCGTTATCGCTGGTTCAGCAACTGAACTTGCTGGTTTATTATTTAAACCTAACTGATAAATCTTATTAAACACGAAGTGTCTCTATTATAAAAAGAAACTTAGATTTCTGTATTTTTATTTAGTGAAATAACAAACTATATCAAAAAAGAGATTATTTATACCAACTGTAATCTAAATTGGAATAAGCAATATGAAACAATTAAAAACTCTTCAAACAATAATTTGGAATAAAACTACTAAAACCTCTGCAGCTTTAACTGTATTTTTTATGGCCAATCCTGTGTTAGCCCAAGCAGTAGTTTTAACTCCTGCGGACAACGCTTTAAAAGCGCTCCAAAAAGACTTGAAAGATATTATCCCCATTGCTGCTGCCGTGATACTTTTGTGCTTAGCAATTGCTTATGCAGGGCGCTACATCGGAAAAGATACATTCGTACGATGGGCAATTGGTGTCGTTATCGCGGGTTCAGCAGCTGAACTTGCAAATATGTTATTCAAAAGCGCGTAATAAAAATGACTATTAAAGTCATGCTGTATAAAATATCTTTTTATCCTAAAGCGAAATCTAAATTGAGATAAACAATATGAAACAATCAAAAGTTCTTCAAACAATAATTCGGAATAAAGCTACTAAAATCTCTGCAGCTTTAACTGTATTTTTTATGGCCAATCCTGTGTATGCTCAACAATTAACAACTGCAAAAGGTGCTTTAGAAAAACTCCGTGATGACTTAAAGTTGCTTATCCCTATTGCTGCTGCCGTGATACTTTTGTGCTTAGCAATTGCTTATGCAGGACGCTACATCGGAAAAGATACATTCGTACGATGGGCAATCGGTGTTGTTATCGCTGGTTCAGCAACCCAACTTGCAAATATGTTATTCACAGGCGCGTAATGAGAATGAATATTAAAGTCATTCAGTATAAAATATCTTTTTATTCTAAAGAGAAATCTAAATTGAGACAAACAATATGAGACAACCAAATACCCTTCAAACAATAGTTAGAAATAAAAATATTAAAATTTCTGCAACTTTAATTATATTCTTTATGAGCAATTCTGTATATGCTCAAATAAAATTAACAAATGCAAAAACTGCTTTGGAGGCTTTACAGAACGACCTCATTAAAAACATTATCCCTATTGCTGCTGCTGTTATACTTTTATGCTTAGCTATTCTCTATGCAGGGCGCTACATCGAAAAGGATACATTTATACGGTGGGCAATCGGTGTTATCATCGCTGGATCAGCAACCCAACTTGCTAAAATGCTATTTACAGGTGTTGTGTGAATAAGTATAATACAAAATGTTTTTAAGATAAAATTGCATCTAATAATTATTAATATGGCAAAATTCTATTCCATTTATGATAGAAATACAAAGCATTCATGAAACTTTAATAAGAGTAAAATATGCAAAAACTAATCAACCTTCAATCAAAAAATAACAACAGAATCATTGTAATTTCTGCGACTATAGCTGCGTTTTTTATAACGTATCCCGCATATGCAGAAATAAAGAATGCTAAAGACGCTTTAACAGCTCTACAAACAGACCTTATTACCAATATTATTCCTGTTGCTGCTGCCGTTATACTTTTGTGCTTAGCAATTGGTTACGCAGGACGTTACATTGAAAGAGATACATTTATACGATGGGCAATCGGTGTTATCATCGCTGGATCAGCAACCCAACTTGCGAAGCTGTTATTCACAGGTACAGTTAGTTAAAACTAAAGATAGCAACTATGATACAAAATGTTATCTATAACCTTAATGAGAGAAATATGCGAAAATTAATTAGCTTCCAATCAAAGAACAATAACAAAATCATCACACTTTCTGCAGCTATAACTATATTTTTTATGATACATCCTGTATGGGCCCAAGCAAAAGGTTTAGCTCCTGCAAAAAAAGCTTTAGAAGAACTCCAAAAAGATCTTAATGCTAATATTATTCCTGTCGCTGCTGCTGTTATACTTTTGTGTTTAGCAATTGCTTATGCAGGGCGCTACATTGGAAAAGATACGTTTGTACGATGGGCGATCGGCGTTGTCATCGCTGGCTCAGCAACACAGCTTTCTACACTGTTATTTACAGGTAACTAATGAACTGATATAATCCATAATGTTTTTAAATTAAGAGTTTATATTTGCTAATTGTAATATATAAAGATAGTAATTTGTTTATTTTAAAAAATATAAAATATTCATGAAAGTAAGATATGCGAAACTTAATTAATGTCCAAACACAAAATAACAACAGAATTATAGTAATTTCTACAGCTATAATTGCATTTTTTATAACACAGTCTGCATATGCAAATGCAAAATTAGCTCCTGCTGAAAAAGCTTTAAGTGCTCTAAAAACAGATCTTATTGATCACATTATTCCTGTTGCTGCTGCCGTGATACTTTTGTGCTTAGCAATTGGTTACGCAGGCCGCTACATAGGAAAAGATACGTTTGTACGGTGGGCAATCGGCGTTGTCATTGCTGGCTCGGCAACCCAACTTGCTACATTGCTATTTACAGGTCGAGCATAAATTAGTATAATACGTAATGTTTTTAATGTTCGTTGATTATAGATTTGTACCAGTAATAATATCGCTCACGCTACGAAAAAAGGAATATTATTTATAGCAATTTTAATTAAAAGGGGATAAAAGATATGAAACAATTAAATACACTTCAATCAAAAATATGTAAGATTAGTGATATTTTTATAACTTTTATTATGTTATTAATAACTCAATCTGCATATGCTCAGACGGAAACAAAGAGTCTAGATGTTTTCATAGGGATGCAATATGGATTAAGTATAATTATTCCTATTGTTGCTGCTATCATTCTTTTATTACTTTTGCTTATTTATATATTTCGCATTATCGCAAAAGCTACATTTATGCGATGGGCATTCAGTGTCATTATTGCTGGTGCAGCTTTTTATATCAGCCACATATTATTTCACCTCCAGTGACGAGAACATTTCATGAAATCGCAAGAAAAAAAAGAATTCCCCCTATTCAAGGGAGCAACACGTGTTCCAACGATATGGGGTGTCCCCATGATGCCATTTATCATTATGGTTATGGGGGTTGCTGTTATTGCTATGACAGTAAGTATCTTTTTGTGGATTATAGCACCTCCATTATGGTTTATTATGGTGCAAATTACTAAAAACGATGATAAGGCATTTCGTATCTGGTGGTTATGGATCGATACTAAATTTCGCAATCGCAACAAAAGTTTTTGGGGCGCATCAAGTTATAGTCCCTCTGATTATAGTAAAAGGAGATAAACATGACAGCTGTTGAAAGCAGCAAACGCCTTGCATCAGAGGCACCTGTAAGCCTGTTTCTGCCTTATTCACATCATATTACAGATACGATTATTTCTACTAAAAATGCGGAATATTTGTCAATTTGGAAAATTGACGGGCGTTCGCATCAAAGCGCTTCAGAAGAAGATATTTTTCAATGGATAAAAGAGCTTAACAATACTCTACGGGGGCTTGCATCGGCCAATTTATCATTTTGGGCACATATTGTGCGCCGCCGTGTTTATGAATATCCTGATTCAACATTTGATCAAATGTTTTGCTATCAGCTTGATGAAAAATATCGACAAAGCTTTACTGGTTATAATTTGATGGTCAATGATTTATATCTGACTGTCATTTTTCAACCGATAGCGGATAAAATTATGTCGTTCTTTTCTAAGCATGAACGTGAAACGCTTGATCAAAAAAAGATGCGACAAGACACATGTATAAAAGAACTCAATGACATCAATCGTACTTTAGGTCAATCTTTAAACCGTTACGGTGCAGAACTTCTTGGTGCTTATGAAAAAAATGGGCATGCTTATTCTTCTGCACTTGAATTCCTTGGAATGCTTGTCAATGGTGAATATCGCCCTATGCCAATTTGCCATGACCGTTTTGCTGACTATATGTCTGTCAATCGACCTTTTTTCTCAAAATGGGGCGCTCTTGGTGAACTGCGAACAACCAGTGGAATGCGTCGATTTGGAATGCTGGAAATTAAAGAATATGATGCAACAACCAAACCAGGACAATTGAATGTTTTGTTGGAAAGTGACTTCGAGTTCGTATTGACGCAGAGCTTTTCAGTTCTCTCCCGACATGCTGCTAAAGATTATTTACAACGGCATCAGCGTAATCTGATTGATGCACGAGATGTGGCAACGAGCCAAATTGAACAAATTGACGAAGCACTAAACCAGCTTATCAGTGGGCATTTTGTCATGGGAGAACATCACTGCACATTGACGATCTATGGTGATACAATTCAACAAGTTCGCGACCATATGGCCAAAGCAAGTGCAGCATTACTAGACGTTGCGGTACTGCCCAAACCTGTAGACTTAGCAATAGAGGCTGGCTATTGGGCACAACTTCCTGGCAATTGGAAATGGAGACCGCGTCCTGCTCCGATTACATCATTGAACTTTTTATCATTTTCATCTTTTCATAATTTTATGTCAGGAAAACCCACTGGCAACCCATGGGGACCAGCCGTCACAATTCTTAAAACAACCAGTAAAACGCCGCTTTATTTCAATTTTCATGCCTCCAAACTTGAAGAGGACTCGACAGATAAACGTTTACTTGGTAATACCGCGCTTATCGGACAATCTGGTTCGGGTAAAACCGTGTTACTCGGCTTTTTGTTAGCACAAGCACAAAAATTTAAGCCGACAACTGTTGTTTTTGATAAAGATCGTGGTATGGAAATTGCCATTCGGGCGATGGGTGGAAAATATTTAACATTCAAGCCAGGCAGAAAAAGTGGTTTCAATCCTTTCCAACTCCCACCCACACAAGAAAATCTTATTTTTCTGAAACAATTTGTTAAAAAATTGGCAGAAGCTGGTGGTGAAGTCACGCATCACGACGAAGAAGAAATTAACAAAGCAGTTATGTCTGTTATGAGTGCTAACATTGACCGATCACTCCGTCGTTTGTCCTTTCTAGTACAATTTTTACCAAATCCACGTTTAAGTGATTATAATGCTCACCCATCTGTTCATGCTCGCTTACTAAAATGGTGTGAAGGTGGTGATTATGGGTGGTTGTTTGATAATCCCCATGATGCTCTTGATCTCTCAACACATCAAATTTACGGCTTTGATATCACGGAATTCTTAGATAATTTTGAAACTCGCACTCCAGTGATGATGTATTTGCTTTACCGCACAGAAGGCATGATTAGCGGACAGCGATTTATGTATATCTTTGACGAGTTTTGGAAGCCTTTGCAAGATCCGTACTTTGAAGATTTAGCGAAAAATAAACAAAAGACTATCCGTAAACAAAATGGTATTTTTGTTTATGCAACACAAGAGCCTAGCGATGCCTTGGAAAGTAATATTGCCAAAACACTCATTCAACAGTGTGCAACTTACATTTTTCTAGCCAATCCCAAAGCAAATTATGAAGATTATACTAAAGGCTTTAAACTAACAGATGCCGAATTTGAACTCGTTAAAGGACTTGGTGAGTTTAGTCGCCAATTCCTCATTAAGCAGGGTGATCAATCTGCGCTTGCAGAACTGAATCTTGGTAAATTCCATCTGACACGCGATGGAAAAACCATCGAACACGATTTTAGTGACGAGCTCTTGGTGTTATCAGGAACGCCTGATAACGCAGAGTTAGCCGAAAGCATTATCGCAGAAGTTGGTGATGATCCAGCAATATGGTTGCCAATTTTCTTACAGCACGCAAAAAATGACAGGAGGGAAACATGAAAAAAAAGGTCATTTCAATAGTAGTTGTAATAACTTTAGGGATTTCAAACCCAGCGATGGCTTGGGTTTGGGGCGCTGGGGCGGCGGATTTGGGAGCATCAGTCCCAACGACGTGGCCCAATTTTTTTGGAAAGTCATCTTCAAATAGATCAAAGCCTAAAAAAACTCCACAGGAAAAGAAAGCGCCACCTGATGCCCAACTTCTCGATATGCTAAAAAAACAACTTGAGGAAACAAAAAAGATACACGAATCTATAACGGGAAGCCAAAAATTCGACACTAAAAAGCTTAAAAATGTACAAACAGATCACAGTAGCTTTTTTCTCAAAAATCCAGAGAATCTCTACAATAGAAATAAAACTTCTGCTCTATCTACATCACTTGAAAATATTTTAAAAGAAGAAGAAATTCCTGTAACTATCCATGAATCTAGCAGTTTTATCAACAAGCGCATCCAATATGCAGCCATCACTGATAAAGCCGTAAGTTTAAAAACTTTTCAAGAAGCAAACAATCGTTTTCAGCAAATTGAAGAACTATTAAAAGAAATCACGACAACAAAAGATCTAAAAAGTATTGCCGAGTTACAAGCACATATAATTGGAATGCTTGCTATGCTACAAAATGAAACAGCAAAACTACAAATGGTTACACATTTACGCAATGCTGAACATACACTTATCAAACAACAGAAAGATAAGCATAACATAAAAATTTTGAATAGTAAAAACACGAAAATGCCTACCATAAGATTTATTAGGTAAAGCTTTTATAATAACATTTTGTATATTATTTCCCTGTATGCTCGTAAAAAGAAAAAGTTAATGCGTAATACTCAATTCTCTCTCATAGATCAAAAAGGTCTACGAAGTTTAATTTTATCCTTAAAAAGTTCAACGAAAAATGTTTAAAAATCATATAAAAAGTTGAAAATTCATTAAAGAGGAATTCCATGAACTTCACTATGTTCACGCAACTTTTCAATAAAATTGATCAGATAACAAAAACATATGTCACAGACATTTCCTCAAAAGCAATTGTT